>VEPM01000037.1 GCA_012026795.1 Candidatus Methanoperedens sp. | reverse complement strand
TTGGGTTTTGTGGTTCTTAGGTTGTTTTTTATATGCATGCCAGTCGTCGCAGAGGAACTGAAATAGGATAAGGTTTATGGTTTGAAATCCGGTTTACATTTAACATTAAAGAAATCCATGCCCTACTTTTTTATATTACCAAAACGTACTGAGAATTTGCATAATCCTTATCAAATCCGAAATTAGAAATGAGCGCTATAAAAATAGATCCGAATATCAAATATCTTGAAGGCACACAGCGCGTATTTGATCCTGAAACCACACTGTCAAATACTACAAAGCTTCTTCCCAGGATAGGTGTGACCAGAATTGCAAATATCACTGACCTTGACCGTGTTGGTATACCTGTTTTCTCGGCTATCAGGCCAAGTGCGGCCGCAGGTGCGATATCCATTTACTCTGGAAAAGGCGCAACAGAGACAAATGCCAGGATATCTGCGATAATGGAAAGTTTTGAGCGCTGCCTTGCCGAGCAGCCTGAGGTAAGCGTAAATCTCAGCGGCGTCAAGCTGCAAACAGAAACGGTTACAGATTCATACGAATCACTGTGTGAGAGCTATCCGACACTGTACCCTGATGCGCTCCTTCTTCCACAGCCAGTTGCTGAATTCACAAAACTTGAATGGATCATGGGGGATGACATTTTAAACGATGTCGAAGTTTTCGTTCCTGCAAATGCGGTTTTCCATCCCTATGAGCCACAGGGCGGAAATAAGCTGTTCCGGAGCAATACCAACGGCCTGGCTTCGGGAAATACTATAGAGGAAGCGATACTTCATGGGTTGCTTGAAGTTATAGAAAGGGATTCACTGAGTATAGCTGAATATACCCGGAACCCCGGAAAAGAAATAGTGCTTACCGAAAAAGACGGACTGAATTATACACTTAAAACAAAACTGGAAGCTGCTGGAATTAACGTAAAGATCTGGCTGCTTGATTCCGATATTGACATTCCAACTGTCGTAACAGCGCTTGATGATACAGTCCTTAAAGACCCGGCTCTTCTTGTTATGGGAGCTGGTTCGCATCTGACACCTGAAATTGCGGTCACGAGGGCGCTGACAGAAGCTGCGCAAAGCAGGGTCGTACAGATACACGGAGCACGCGAGGATACTGACCGTGAACAGGTTGTAAGAACCTTTGGCTATGATCACATGAAACGAATGAACAGCTACTGGTATGAAGATCTTGATAAAATCCACATGGATGAGCTGGAGGACAGCTCAAGTAATACGCCTGCTGCCAACATAAAAACAGTTTTAGAGCGGCTTGATAATATAGCCGATGGCGCGATAATCGTAAATCTTTCAAGAGGCGTTGATATACCAGTAGTAAGGGCGATAATCCCGATGTTTGAACTTTATACGCTTGACCGTGAAAGAAAAGGGGACCGTATCAAGAAAAGGAAGAAGAGAGTGGCTAAATGAAGCCTGTGGTGTATACAGGAACAAGCATAAGCCACAGCGACGCAAGAAAAATACTGGATGCTGATTATCGTGCGCCTGTGAAGCGCCATGATCTCAGACGTATTCTTGCGTCACCCCCGGAAATAATCGGGATAATTGACGGTGTTTTTTTTGATAATGCGGCAGTAGCTCATCGCGAAATAATTGAAGCCTTAAAAAGTGGGATAATCATTGTCGGAGGAGGAAGTATGGGGGCACTCAGGTCTTCTGAGCTTGAAACCTATGGCATGATAGGTGTAGGAAAAGTTTTCGAGATGTATAAGAACGGGATTATTGAATCGGATGACGAGGTTGCTGTTACTTTTGATGCAGAATCAAATGAAGCGCTTTCAATTCCGCTTGTTAATATCAGGATGACAGTTGAAGCTGCAAAAAATGCGGCAGTTATAGACCCGGTACAGGCAGCTGCTATTATCGGGATCGCCCGGAAGTTATTCTATCCTGACAGGAATTACCAGCATGTCGTATTCGAAAGCGAGAAAAATGGAATTATCTCAGGAATTGAAAAGAAAAAACTACTTGATTTTATTAAACTGAATGAAGTTGATATAAAACATCAGGATGCTATTCTCGTTCTGGAAAAAATCAAAGAATTTATCTGAAATGATTTTCCTTTTGTTGCATGCCATAAATATATGGTGCGCCAGGAGGCTGGCACACCATTTATTAATCTGTGGGATGTGTCTTTTACGCAGGCAATCCCAGTGCAGACCGTTTCTTCATGATATGTGATTCTATGCCTTTTGCCGCTTCAACCATGTCTGTTTCTACAGCAACCTTTCCGCCAGTGATTCCTTCAAGGTCTACGGTAAGGAGTTTCACGAGGCGTGGAGCACCTGCAACCGGAGGCAGGGGCGCTACGTGTGTATAAAGTCCGAAAGCCAGGGCAAATAATGCATCGATCGTGGCTTTCTGTTCCATATATTCCGGCGCCGTGACTGCAACCGGAAGCTGGGAGGGGTCAACACCCAGAGCATCAGCGACTGCCGTCACAAGAAGCGTGATTCTTCCTGTATCCGTGCATGTACCAAAGCTCAGGACAGGCGGGATCTTGAGTAATTCACATACAGCCTTAAGACCCGGTCCTGCTTCCTGCTTTGCTTCAAGAGTTGTAAGTCCACCGACCTGAAGTGCAGCATTTCCGCATCCTGCGCTGATGACAAGTATGTCCCGTTTGATAAGTTCGCGGGCCATTTTCAAAGTATTTACATCCTGGCCGCTGTCATGCAGCGTTGTGCAGCTCACAAGCGCTACGACTCCTTTTAAAGTCCCCTTCTTGATAACATCAAGAAGCGGGGCAAGTGTGCCGCCGAGTGCCCCAAGACATGCCTCCGTCGAGAAACCGATTATAGCGTTCTGTTTTTTGCCTGATGGGTTTGTAACCTTTCCTTTTCTATCCCTGAAGTTCCCAATTGCGATATCTATGAGTTTCTGCGCCTGGTCTGCTGCATCTTCCGGTTTATAGATTATCTGGTCTTTCATGCCCGGAACATTAACCAGGTTTGAAACCGAAATAAGGTTGGTGTTGTATTTTTCCTGGTATTCGCCCATTCCCGGAGGAGAACAGTTCATATCCATGGCGAAAACATCGATGCCGCCTGTTGCAAGCGCGGGTTCGATAGATAGCCAGTTCCCGATCATTCCCACGAATACATCATCGATCGGGAATCTCTGGATAAGCTCCTGGCCTGTTTCGATTGAACCGATAATGTGGAGCCCATTTGCTCCTGCTTTCTTCGCAGCATCCTGGTTTTTTGTCTCATGGGCAGCTTTGATAAGAGCCACGCCAATGAAAGGCTCATGACCATTTGCAGCAATATTTACGTAAGCCGGGTCGATAACTCCAAGATCCACATTGACCGCATGAGGCTGTGGCGTTCCAAACAGGATGTCCTGTGTCATCTCAAGCGGTACCTGTGAGCCGTAAATGCAGGAAATACCAAGACGCAATGCCTTTTTTGCAAGTGAAACGTAATCGCCATCAATATTTGTCATCGCACTTGTGGTAGCATCCATAACCTCATGAAGTGGTCCTCCGGGAAGTACTCCAAGTTTTCTCCAGGCTTCTATTCTTGACTTCGGGGCAAATCTCAGGACGTTTGAAAGCTCGATGTCAGAATCGGAGTTTATTTGCGCAGTAATCTCGTTTGCAAGAGCAATTGCAGTATCTTTTGTGCTTCCCTGTATTCTTATCCCCATCTTTTCTGCAAAACTTCTAAGCTTTGCTTCGTCCTTTATCTGGAAAGGCGTTTTACCCTGTGCGGTTGCTTTGAGTGTTTTTGCTACGCTTTTTGCATGGTGAGTATATGCTGTTGTACCCATGGTGTTCAGGAACAGCAAGTTCCTCATTGCCATGCCATCGGCATCTATGCCGCAAACCCCGCGGGGTGCTCCTGGCTTTATTCTGCATGGGCCGTTGCTGCAAAGCTGGCAGCTTATACCCTGTTCGCAGAATGTACAGCGTTTTCCCTGAGCCTGGGCCCTATCAAAAGTGTTCGTTACATTATCTTTATGCAATATATTATGCATTTTTATTACTGATTCATGTGCACTAACCGATTCCATAATATTCCTCCAAAATTTTTATTGTATCCTCTTGTATTAATCTGTTGTTGTTTTGCATTTTGTATTCATTTCGACCATCATATTTACCTCTTTAAAGGTTATTATCCAGAAGTACCCCATAACTTATAAATATATTCACTATATATTATAAGTAAAATCTGAAAATAGGCTATATAATAAAATATAACTGGTATGGTTTGATTCAAGCATGAATTTTGATATTTTATTTACTTTCTTTTTTTACCTTCATGCATCTTTTTGATCTCGTCTTCAGCAGCCTGCAATTTTACCTTATTATCCTCGTATATCCTGGAAACATTCTCTGATGCCCGCTCAAGCCTTTTCTTCAGGATAAGCAGTTCTTGTGTGGAAAGGTTATAATTAGGAGTATTTTCGATCCACAACTGCTCTATATCAATGAGAGCATTAATTGCAGCTTTTGTCCTGTTTATCGTATTCTCGTCCATGGACTCAAATTGAACTTTTCCTTAGATTAAAGTTTGCATTAAATCAGGTGCTCTGCAATCCCCTCGGAAATCACATGGTCGCAGTAAATACACCGGAGTTCCACAGGTTTTTTATTTACGGTGAATTTCGAAATAACAGGCTCAACAGTGTTGGAAATGCAGTTGGGATTATCGCATTTCATCACGCCTTCAAGTTGTTCGGGAAGCTCAACCCTGTGTTTGTCGATTACCTCAAAATCCCGGATGATATTTATAGTGGCATTTGGCGCAATGAGTGAAATCCTGTCAACTTCTGTCTCTTTGAGTTCCCTGTCCTCGATTTTCACAATATCCTTTTTTTCCAGGACCCCGCTTGGAACATTCATTGCAACGCTGACCACAGCGGTCGTTGTTCCTGATATTCCGAGTATTTTCAGAACATTTAGCGCCTGGCCTGCTGTAATATGGTCGATAACAGTCCCATGCTTGATAGGGCGCACACGCATCCCTTTCTTCAATGAACCGTCTGGGGTTTTGTTTTCAGCATCATTTCGTTTCATCTAAACCTCCATCGCCATTGCAAGAAGCGCCATCCTGACAGGGATACCATAAAACGATTGTTCAAAATAACGCGCGTATTTTGTCCTGTCAACAGCAGGATCGATCTCATCAAGACGCGGCAGAGGATGCATTATTATAAGATTATCGGGCGCCTTTTCAAGCAATTCCATAGTCACCCTGTATATGCCCGCAACTTTCTGGTATTCTGCCGGGTCAGGAAAGCGCTCTTTCTGGATCCTTGTGACATATAATACATCAATATCCTCCAGTACATCCTCAATATTCGTTGTCTCGGTGATGCTTGCGCCCTGCTTTTTCAGGTCTTTCTTGATCATATCAGGCATCTGTAGCTGCTTTGGCGAGATAAGGGTCATATCTGCATGATACATGGATAAAGCATAAGCAAGTGAATGAACTGTTCTTCCGTACTTGAGATCTCCGACAAGTGCGATGCGCAGGTTTGAGAGTTTGCTCTCACGCATTATCGTATAAAGGTCAAGAAGCGTCTGGGTCGGGTGGTGCCCTGCCCC
Source organism: Candidatus Methanoperedens sp. (assembly GCA_012026795.1). Classification (NCBI taxonomy): domain Archaea; kingdom Methanobacteriati; phylum Methanobacteriota; class Methanomicrobia; order Methanosarcinales; family Candidatus Methanoperedentaceae; genus Candidatus Methanoperedens; species Candidatus Methanoperedens sp. The sequence goes on along the minus strand of VEPM01000037.1, from coordinate 31,814 downwards.
GTCTCCGGCGTTTAATATCGGGACATTTGAAAATTGCGCAGCCATTCTGGCTGAACCTTCCCTCGGATGCCTCAATACGATAGCATCGGCATAATTTCCTATTACCCTGATAGTATCTGCAAGGGTTTCTCCTTTTGCAACAGAGCTTTTTTCAACCGGGCCCAGGTCAATTACCTCTCCGCCAAGCCTTTTCATTGCAGTTTCAAAAGACAAACGTGTGCGTGTGCTGGGTTCATAAAAAAGCGTCGCAAGGATTTTACCGGACAGAAGTGATGATTTTTTCCCTCTTGCTATTGGTTCAAAATCCTTTGCCCTTTTCAGGATAATATCAATCTCATCATGTGAAAAATCCTTCATTGAGATGATATGTCGTAACATCACACCTAATAAGCATCGTTGAAATTTAAATATATTGATAATAGTTAAATGCAAAGAAATCCAATCTACATGTATGGATAAGGTCCAAAAGGGGAAACCGGATTTTTCGATGTATCATAAAGGTGCTGTCCATATCAGGAGTATGCGCAGTATCCACACAAGCAATACTGAAATAATCCACATCATTATTTCATGGCTTGCCATTTCCTACGCATTCGCGATCCTGCTGTTATGGTCTAAATCCGGTACAAGACCTTCCAGTGAAGAGCTTGTTAATGGTATTTTCAATCCTCTTGTTATTTCGTTATTTACAGTCGGGATTTCATTCATTATCCATGAAATGAGCCATAAGATCGTAGCGCAAAGATACGGTTCATGGGCTGAGTTCAGGATGAGCCCGATCATGCTTTTGCTGATGCTTGTCCTTGTATACCAGTTCAGTATATTATTTGCAGCCCCGGGTGCTGTAATGATATATGGCGGGAATGTAGGCATAAGGGAAAACGGGCGCATCTCGCTTGCAGGGCCGCTTTCAAACCTTATTCTCGGATTGTTTTTTTTCCTCCTGTTATCTGAACAGGGGATATTGTATGAGATCGGAAGATACGGGGTTATCGTTAATATCACACTTGCGCTTTTTAATATGATCCCGTTCGGGATATTTGACGGCAGGAAAGTATGGGAATGGAATAAACCTGTGTATATTCTGGTTGTAATAGCTACTCTTTTGTTGCTTTATTTCTTTGTTGCGCCGCAGCTGGTCGCTCCGATAGAAAAAATGCCGTTTTGATGGTTCAAATATACTCAAGAAATGTAACTAATTATTATTGTACTCATGCAAATATTTTAGTTAAGATAATATTAAATATTGTTATGTTGTGTTTGTGCAAAAAGTGGTGCTATGATACTAAAAAACTTGAAAAAAGATGAACGTGCAATCGAGTTGCCTATAAATATAGTCGTTATGCTTGTTGTCGGTATGGTTGCGCTGGCTGCGCTGTTATCAATAATTCCTAAATCCAAGGAGAATTTAAGTGTGGATATTATTGATATTAAAATTGACGATGGAGCAGTACAGCAAGGAAGCGTTGCTACCCTGAGCGGTGACGGGACATACGAAGTAAAGGTCAATGTCAAAGTTTATGACAAGAATAATAATCCTGTCGAAAAAGCAAGTGTTACCCTGACCGGGGGCGGAGGATTTGGTGTAGACCAGACAAACAGCCGCGGTGAAGGTATTATAACACTCGGGACTGCAAACAACTCAAAAGTTACCATGAGGCCAAACCAAAAGACTGTTGAGTTGAAACTCGTTGCCAAGGCCAATGGTTTTTACGACTATGAAGATGAAAAAGCAATCCAGCTATATCAAAAATAGATTTGCTTTTATATTTTATATTCCCCGGTAACTGAAGGAAAAAATGGCAATTGGAATTCCTGTAAAAATAGTGGTTCTTACAATAGTGGGAATGGCCGGATTGGCAGCCATGCTTACAATAATAGATAATGGTGAGGATGCAATACCAAAACCCATACATGCGGATTTGAAAAGCAGTAACCTGATCATATTATCTGCTTTTAATGATACGGATGATATTTACATGGCAGTAGAAGTTATTGATTCAACAGATGGTACATATATCAATAAAGCAAGAGTGGTCCTTTCAGGTCATGGTGCTGCTGCGGTAAATATGACAAACAATGAGGGATATGCGGTCTTAAGATCCAAAAAAACCGATTTTGATCTGGAAACAGGAGAAGGTTATCTCAGGCTTGACGTCAAAGCAAATGGTTTTCAGGATTATGCCAATGAATTTGCGGTCAAAATAGTGAAATGACCTATTTCCTGTTAGTCATTATGAACTTCCCTGTTACGACCGCCCCAAATAATAATCCAACCAATATCGGATAATATGATGACCGGATAATATTCCAGTGATCGCTGTATATAAGGTATCCTGTTGCGAACATTACTATTGTGGCTGCAAGACCCGAAAATTCAATAGGGACTTTTATTTTACCGATAGTTATTTCATTATGTTTCTCAAGTTTCAATATCCTGCTCTCAATATATGAAAGCTGCGAGTTAATAGAACCGATATCAGTAACATGGGTTTCATGAGTTGTTTTTTCGAGACTGGCTAATTTGCGGTCTATTTCCAGTAATTTTTCTGTTATTTCATTTTGCCGGATATTATCAACACTTCTATCTTTTTCTGGAGATGATATTTCAGCATCAGGTACGAACGTTTTGATCGAAAGACGTTTTTCAACAGCACGCATGCGGTTATCGACGCTTCTCAAACTCTGGTCTATGTATTCAATACGCCCGTTAATATCCGAATTGATACTACTGTTATTTTTTTCATCGCTTTTTTTCACTATTTATGTCACCCGGGAGTCTCCGAAACAATCCAAGTTATTTAAGGTTTTCTGAACACAAATATAATCTATATATAAATATATTAAGAATAGTGCATCAGGAATTTGCAATGAAACAATTTATGAACCCGAACTGTATTAGAACCGAAAAATATGGTCTCTTTTTTTAATGACGACAGCGCTTCTATTGATATTCCCATAAGACTTGTAGTATATATTATCCTGACAGCAGCGATCATAGCCGTTACAGCCATCGGACTTTCGCATATCTGGCCAGGGGTGACAACAAATATCATGGAAAAGCAGATAGGAGAAATAAAAGCTTCATTGGGCACGATGCAAAGCGGAGGCGCACGGAATCTGATTGATCCTGATTCACCATCCGGAAATATCCGTACTCTTATGGTAACAATCCCGGAAGATGTGGATTATCTTGCCTTTGGAGTGGACCCTGACCCTGATAATGATCTTAACATAACAAATACACCTGATGGAATGACTACAGATAGAGGAAATGTTATTTATTACAGTGGAGCAAATGGGAAAACCAGAATACCACTTGATGATTTTATTGAGCTGCGCGAAGGACTTCTTGATGGGGGCAGATGGATAGTTAATGATATAGGGGGATTACAAAATGGCGCTGTTCTTTCCGAAAAAGGAAATTATGAACTGACATTCGAACTGGTTTATGATCCGATCTGGAAAGAAAAATATACTCTGGTTCATATGACTGATAATTTAAATGCATATATAAATCCTTATGACCCCACAGTCCTGCCTAATAACCTCTGGATTTCCTTGAATCCCGGATCAATACCTGCAGATGGAGTTACCAGCGCTCAAATCCTGATCAAGTTAAAAGATAAAAAAGGAAGAGATGCACAAGGCGATGGAATAAACATAAATCTTTCAGCATCGCTTGGAAATCTCTCAGCATCGAATCTGACAACCGTGAAAGGAAAAGCCAGTGCGACCATCAGTTCGGGTTTATTCGGAACATCGTTGATAACTGCAACCTCGCCTGGATTAAATCCGGGTTCAGGTCATCTGACAATAACGCAAAAACCAATAGTCCTGGAATTCAACCAGTGGATATCCAATGAAAGTTATAAGCTCTCCGGGCAATTTTCCACAAACCAGGACTTAAAATACAGCATTTCATTTACAGGATATGGAACAAAATTTTCAGTGCCATTGGTAGGTGTCTGGTGGCCTAATGCAAGCATCGAGATAGACGGGATACAAATCGATGAAGAAAGAATTGATAGTAAGTCAACAATATCAAGGATATTCACCTGGGTCACGCTGCCCGCAGGCAATCATTATTTAAGTATAAGCCTGAAAAATGATAAATATTTTCCATCGCTGGGAGATACGAATCTTTATGTTGAGAAAGTAGTCCTTTCAGGGTAAACTACTGGATTTTTAAATCATAAATTATGCCAAATTCCTTATATTATGAATGCAAATAAGCCCCCAATGAAAATTAGTTTCTCATCCCTTGCTCTTGTAAATAACCCGTTTGACTGGGCTTATGGCCTTGAAGAACTGGGGTTCACTGGCTGGGAAGTGGTAAGTGAAGGAAAACAGCAACTTAATGACGGGACTCTTTCACGGATAAAAAACATCATCGAAACAACAGACCTTGTTCTTACGCTTCATCTTCCGTTCTCAGACCTTAATCTTGGAAGCCTCAACCACCCTATCTGGAATGAGAGCATAAGACAGATGACAAAATGTCTTGAAAGGGCATCGGATTTCATTGAGCTTGCTGTGGTTCATCCCGGCCATCTTTCACCTTTGGGAATGCAGCTTCCTGACATGGCCTGGCAGCAGAATATTGAAGGCTTAAGGGCGATTTGTGATTTTGCGGCTGATTTTGGAATTAAGATCGGAGTGGAAAATATGCCCAACATGCAGCAGATTTTCGGCAGGCAGCCCGGTGAGATACTGGGTATGATAGAATCCCTGGACCGTGAGAATGCAGGATTGACGCTTGATATGGGGCATGCCAATACGAACGGCCTTGTTTCTGATTTCCTGGAAGACCTTGGAAAGGTGATACATGTTCACCTGCATGATAATAAAGGAAGAAGCGATGAACATCTTGAGCTTGGAAAAGGGACTATTAAATGGAAAGATGTCATGCCGAAATTCAAAGGGTTTAAAGGCAGGTTTGTTACCGAGGCAAGGACTGTTGAAGAAGGAACTGCAAGTTTGGAATTCCTGAAAAATATCATGGAATGAAATTTTTCCTGACCGCAAACTACATAAGCAAATGATTGCATACAAATAATAGGATAAGGATAATTCAATTTATTTGGATAAGGATAGGAGCGATACAATGTCGATAAATGAAATAATGTTAGCAGTATTTTTAATTAACCTCCCGTTCGGGTATATCCGGGGAAACGCTGCAAAGTTCTCCAGGAAATGGATAATGGCCATACATATCCCTGTGCCATTAGTACTACTGTTAAGAATATTCTCAGGACTTAACTGGACTGTAATCCCCCTGTTAATCCTATCAGATGTGGCCGGACAAATAGCTGGCGGAAAACTGAGAAAATATAATTTCCAGAGGCCAAAAGCAATTAAATAAATATCATTACAAAAAGTTAATATTTTCTATGAATTACAGGTTTCCATAATTTTCTATTAAGCCGTCTTTTTAATAAAGAGATTTTATAATTATATATAAAAAAATAGAATTCCCTATATAAGTCTATTATCGAACCTAATAATTTGAAACCGGAAAAAAACACCCTCAATTGGATTCCATTTTTTGAGAATGTGCTTTATATGAATTCATGCACCCCAGTGTACAGAACATCTTTTCTCTGACGATATTATTCTGAACGTATATTTGCCTGTGGCAGTTTTTACATTTGACTTCAATTATTTCCATGTTGAATCCTCTTTTGTTTGATAGCCGGATGAAGCTATTATATCCCTATAATACATATATTAATTTCTGTTAAATTATTAAAATAATGCTTACAATTGTTATTATAATCACCGATGCAAAGATTTAAGTATTGAACAAATAAGATTAATATATGGGACTAATCGGACCTTCTGAAATGATTTTGATATTAGTTGCAGCTATAATTCTTTTCGGTCCTGATAAAATTCCGGAATTAGCCAGATCGCTGGGAAAAGCAGCTGGCGAATTCAAGAAAGCACAAATGGAAACAGAACGAGAAATAAAAAAAGTTGGCGAACCAATGGATGAGAAAGATACAAAGATCCACAATTTAGCGATTGAAATGGGCCTGGATGTACAAAACAAGACCAGCGAGCAGCTTGTTGAAGAGATACGCCTGAAGGTCAGGTCAAAAGAAACAAAAACCCCCTCAAACATAGCAGGATAATTATGGCATTTGGTCCATTTGAAATAGCATTAATTGTTTTGATTGTTATCGTACTGTTTGGTGCGAGCAAGATCCCTGAGCTTGCCAGGTCACTTGGCAAGGCTACAGGTGAATTCAAAAAAGGAAAGAATGAGATCGAGAATGAATTAAGTGATATCGGTAAACCCGGCAAAGAAAGTAAACCTTCTGAAAATTCACCCTCTAAGATCAAAACCATTGCAAAAGATCTTGGAATTGCAATCGAAGGCAAAAGCGATGAGCAATTGCTTGATGAAATACAGAAAAAGATGATAAAAATAGAAAAAAAGGTTTAAAGATTTTTTATTTCTTTTTACCCTTCTCTTTTAACAGGAATTTTAACAGATCTTTACTGAGGCGTGTTTCTCTTCCAAGCCTGTCAAGTACCGCTGATTCTGACAGGCCTTCGGATTTAAGCTCTTCCATTCTGTCGAATACTGCTGGTTTGACTTCCGAGTATTCATTGATGTCTTTCCTGTGTCCCCACACATCCCCTTCAAGAAGGGAAATTCCCTGCATTTCCAGGAACATCCTGGTTGAACCTGAAATAGTCTTGATGTACGAACTTGGTACATGAATTGCTTTAACGTTCGGGCATGTTTGCACCAGTGCAAAAATATCCTTATTTGATGGCCTGAAAGCAAGATGAATTATTTTTTCCCCAGCCCCTAATGTTTCAATTTCTTCTTTTGAACTTACTACTCGAATCCTCATATTATATTACCTCTATGCTTCTGGATATACAATCAATTCACATATTGAAATTAAAATGATCCATCACACAATATCTATAATGTATTTTCACCCTATAAATAATCTTCGTTATTTAAATGATATTTAGAATAAGTCATATAAATGAATCGTTATTTATCAACTCTACACGGTCGCAAAAGTTCTATTTGCCCGCAGAGAAACCATTAAGCATATACGCGTTCATCCTAAATAAGAATATGGTTCATAAATTCGATGTAAAAAAAGCTGCTATTCTTGATGATCCTGGAAGAATGCAAATCTTAAATCCGGAGATTATCCTTGATAAGCTGCATCTGACAGGAGAAATGGTAATTGCAGACCTGGGTTGCGGCACAGGATTTTTTTCCATTCCTGCATCAAAGCGTGTTAAAAAGGTATTCGCACTCGATATCCAGCAGGAAATGCTTGACATCCTTCTGGATAAAATAAAAAAAGAAAAAATTACAAACATCGAAACCCTTCTCTCTGGAGAATCTTTTATTCCGCTTCCTGATAATTCTGTTGACCTACTTTTAATGGTTAATGTTTTTCATGAGCTTGGAGATAAATTGTCCATATTAAAAGAAGTAAAACGTGTTCTTGGCAAGAGTGGACGACTGGTTATCATAGACTGGGAAAAAATTGAAATGGACTTTGGCCCTCCCTTCGAAGAACGGTTTGATGAAAAAGAAGTGATTGACATATGCAACACAAATGGATTTAAGGTCATTGAACAATCGTATGCCGGGCTATATAATTATTTACTGATGTTTGTGCTATGTTGATATTTTATCTGGATATTACATAAAATATGCTGAGTTAAGGATTACAGAATCATTCATTTTTCATCTTTTTTCATCCGTTTCTTTATTTCTGCAAGGGCTGTCTCAACGTCTTTTCTTTCCCATGCATGCCTTACCTGTTTATTTCCAAGAATTGATGACATCTTTTCAATCCGTTCATCCACGAGTTTCCTTAATACCGGATCAATAACGGGCTTTACTATTGCCGGTTCAATTTTCTTTTCTTCTTTTTCCACATGCAGCGAGCGCGATACATCAGGGCGTCCTCTCTCTTGTGTGGTCAGGCTTGCAATCGCTTTCTTCCAGTCTTGCGCCCATGCCGTATCGGCTACGGGTGTATATTTTGCCAGTTTCCGCTTTACCCCTATCGCTTCAACATGACATGCTTTCTCACAGGCGCCGCAATATGTGCAAAAATCCTTCACTACATCTATTTTCTTATCCTTCGGGATGACCCAGGCCCTGGAGGGGCATACATTAAAACAACCGTGGCAGCCAACAGGGTCGCAGCCTTTAAGCTTTTCATCAATCAGCTCTATTTCGCCCTCAAATGGTTTTGAGACCTGTGCCGCGTCGTACGGGCATACCGCCTCACACCAGCCGCAACGGGTGCATTTGTCATTATCCACCTTGATGGTACCTGTGATTTCGGGAGCAATTTTTTTGATTTCTTGCTCGTTAAAATCTCCCTTTACTTTTATTGCATCTTCAGGACAGAAGGGCACACAGATGCCGCAGTAATCGCATTTTACCTTATCAACAACAAGATTCTCAAAAGGCATGAGGTCATCTGCTTTTGCTTTTTTCTCAACAAGAATAAAAGCAGGGCATAGCACCGCACAGGCGCCGCATAATGTGCATTTTTCCATGTCCACTATGATCTCTCCGGTCTTTCCCTCTTTGAATGGCGCAAGTGTCTCCTTTTTCGCAAATGTAAGATCAATACTGATAGCTTCTTCAGGGCATGATTTTTTACATATCAGGCAGGGAAGGCACTTCTCGTTGAACACAACTTTTGAATCAAGATGCGGAAACTCTGCAAGCTCAAGAATATCTCTATCATTAATATTCATTCTCATCGACCTGACAGGGCAGAATGCGGCGCACATGCCGCAAAAAGAACACCTGGTATGGTCAATGATAACAGGCGGTGCGTCCAATCCTGTGGCTATTTCTATAAGCGGCCCGGGCTCAATTGCTTTTCTGGGGCATACCTGGATACATAAACCACAGCCATTGCAGCGTTTGTAATCATAATCAAGGAGTTTCTTTGATTTCCCGGTTTTCTGGGTGAAGATGAAATGCGAATCCCTGATATCGCTTTCCACTGTAACATTGAGTTCTTCTTCGCTCATGCTATTCCTGCTTAAGCTCGCTGCCTATTGGTCCTATTTCTTTTAACTGCTTTACGAAGTCCTTCACTATTTCGGCAAACTTCAGGCCTTCACTTGCCGCTATCCATGCAACGCGGAAACGCCGCTCATCAAAGCCAAGCTCAACCAGCATCTTTCCAAGAACATTCATCCTCTGTAATGCACAGATGTTCCCAATGGTGTAATGGCATTCCCCCAGCCTGCACCCTGAAACAAGAACACCATCCGCTCCTCTTCGCAGGGCTTCGAGGACAAAAGACGGGTTGATCCTTCCGGCACACAATACCCTGATGTTCCGGATGTTGGTTGGATACTGGATTCGCAGGCTTCCTGCAAGGTCAGCTGCCGCATAACTGCACCAGTGGCACAGGAATCCGACAATTAATGGGAATTCGCTGCCCTCTTTTGTTGCCTCTGTTATTTGCGACAGGATCTGTTCATCCGTATAATTCCTGATCTGGATAGCGCCATTCGGGCAGGCTGCTGTGCATGCTCCGCATCCCCGGCATGCTACTTCATCAACGCTTGCTTTCTTATCTGTCACCCTGATGCGTCCGAAATCGCATACTTTTTCACAAATCCCGCACCCATCACACAGGTCGGGGATAACATAAGCACTCGCTGGTTCCATATCAATTTCTCCTTTATGAAGAAGACTTAGTGCTTTTGCGGCGGCTGCACTGCCCTGTTCGATCGATACCTGTATTTCCTTGGGACCGCCTGCGCATCCTGCAATGAAAATACCTTTCGTGTGCGTTTCCACCGGGCGCATTTTCGGATGGGCGCTCTGGAAGAACCGGTCAGGACGCGTAGAGAGGTTCAGCATTTTCCCTATTTGCCTGGAATCCTTGTCAGCTTCCATACCTATGGCAAGCACAACCAGGTCTGTAATGTCGCTGCATTTCTCGCCGGAAAGAGTATCTTCATAATGAATTATTGTTTTCCCATCTGATTCTTCAACTTCAGCAACCCGTCCCCGGACGAATGAAACGCCCAGCTCCTGCGCCCGTTTGTAGTATTCCTCATACATCTCTCCGCCAGCGCGTATATCTATGTAATGTACCGATATCTTTGCATCGGGATATTTTTCAGCAAGTTTCATGGCATTTTTTATCGAAGCCATACAGCACACCTTGGAGCAGTAAGGATTTCCCACCTGTTCGTCACGCGAGCCCACACAAAGGATAAAAGCCGCACTTTTTATATCTGCTCCTGTAGATGGCGATACCACTCTTCCATGTGTGGGGCCTGCGGCGCTTAGCATTCGTTCAACTTCAAGGTTGGTTACAACATTTTTATATCGCCCATATCCGTATTCTTCCTTTCTTCCTGCATCAAACGGCTGGTATCCCGTAGCGACTATAATGGCTCCGACGTCGAACTTGAATTCTTCGACTTTCTGGTTAAAATCCACTGCCTCTGCAGGACATGCAAGCCTGCACAGGTCGCAGCCCACACAGTTCTTATCAATGCAAGCTACAAGAGGAACAGCCTGTGCAAAGGGAATGTATATGGATTTTCGCGCACCGATCCCATAATCGAACTGGTTCGGAACATCAATCGGGCAGACCTTTGCGCAGATATCAATGCAGCCTTTGCATTTCTTTGGGTCAACATATCGCGGTCTTATCTCACCTGTTATCCTGTAATTTCCCGCCCTTCCCCTTACCCCTGTTATTTCAGAATTTGTGTAGAGCGTAATATTGGGATGGTTCTGGACATCTGACATTTTTGGCGCAAGGACGCACAGGGAACAATCATTATTGGGAAAAACCTCATTCATAAGGGCCATTTTTCCCCCGATCGTTGGTTCTCTCTCAACAAGATGGACTTTGATCCCCATGTTTGCAAGGGCCAGTGCAGCCTCGATACCTGCCACACCTGCGCCTATCACAAGGATATCCTTATTTGCAGGAACGGTCCTCTTTTCAAGAGGGGAAAGAAGTGTTACTCTTGCAACCCCCATAGCCACCAATTCTTTTGCTTTCTGTGTTGCCAATCCATTCTTGTTTGTATGAACCCAGGAGTCCTGCTCCCTGATATTTACCATTTCAAGAAAGTGCTTATTTAGGCCGGATTGTTCAAGCACGCGCCTGAATGTGACCTCATGAAGGCGCGGGGAGCATGCGGCCATAACTATCCTGTCAAGTTTCTCTTCAAGTATGTCCTTTTTTACCTGTTCCTGCCCCGAATCCCCACATGCAAATTGTATGTCACGCGCTACAACCACATCTTTTAGCAAAGAGGCGTGTTTCCTGACCCCTTCAACATCTATAGTTCCAGCTATATTTGACCCGCAATGGCAAATGTAAACACCTATTCGCATTCAGTTCTCCAATTCTCAATGGTTATTCGTGATATATAAGCTTTAGTCAAGATTATCCTCATTATGATGTTATTATTATTCATCTTTTCGTATGTATCATCCGTCACAAATAATATAATTTAAAGAAATTTGATCAAGAGTATTGGAATGTCCTTTCTGGTTCTCCGGGGAATTGTGGAAGATGCGTATTTTTGAGTACTTAACCACATCAAAAGTGAAGTTGTGAAATTAAACACGATGATGTGGTTAAGCAAGCAAGTTCATATGAGTTTCATGAATATAAGGGTGATTGTGACCTCTAACAGAACTGGCATTCCAGCATAAAGATGTTCAACGTCATGCGAAAGTCAATATTATAAAAGAAAAGGTTTTCGAGATAGATAGAGAGACCTCATAGATTATGAGAAGAAAAACCGTCTTTGATAGAAAATCCTTAAAAACCTGAATTCCAGATATAATCAAATTAATTGATTATAAACCAAAACATTTAAAACTACATAATACCCTAATTAGCGTGGTGATTATATAAATGAGTAGCAAAGATTCGAAGGTTCCTATTCTTATTGTGATCATAGTGGCCGTCATCCTGATCGCAGCCGGTGGTTACTATATCCTGGGTGGTAAAATTGCCCCTGGTAAAACCGGAGAAGTAAATAGAACAACTCCCGTACCAACAGCAAAAGAGACAGCAGCAGCAGGACAAGAGACACCGGGAGCAACCCCGGCAGGAACTTCTGCCGTAGTAACAGCTCCGGCAAAAGTTGATACGATCAAATGCGAGTTATGCCATACAAACCCGCAAGACTTAACGCCCCATGTAAACGGGGGAAAGCTCTGTGTAACGTGCCATGGAAGCCAGGTACATAATATCCATATTGGTCCGGGCACAGTTGGTCTGGATTGCAATACCTGTCATGGTTCTCCTCCAAAGATACCTGTCGTTGACAAATCCGCAGATGGACCGGGTCATTATTCAGTCTGTGAAAATTGCCATGCTGCACCGCCAGATTCACTTAAACCAAGCCTTGGTAATCTTATAACCGTTCACCTTTCAAGATCCAAGTACTGTACCAACTGTCATGGAACTGACATCGGTGTAATTCATGCAGCAAAATTGGCAAATGCGACAAAATAAATAAAAGGGCCAACAGCCTTTTATTTATTATTTTTAATTTTATGTTGTTTTATTAATATGACTTATTTTGAAGATTTTGCAAAAGTATGCAGCGCGATAGAACATATTTCGGGTTCTCTTGAAATTACCACGAATGTTTCGGACTTCCTTAAAGAAGTAAGTGATGAGGAGCTTCCGATTGTTACGCGTTTTATCATGGGGCATGTGTTCCCCGTATGGAGCAATAAAGAACTTGGCATTGGCCCCAATCTTCTATACTCTGCAATATCAAGAACATCCTCCCTGCCAGTAAAACGAATTGAAGAACTTATCAAAGAAACAGGGGATGTAGGACTGGCTTTAGAAAAAGCCATCCTGTGCGGCAAAACACATCTCAGTTTCTTTTCCGAAAACGAACAGCTTTCCATCAAAGAAGTATATCTACGGTTTGAAAAGATATCGGAATTAAGCGGAAAAGGTTCACAGGATGCCAAAATAAAAAATCTCCAGTATCTGTTCAGCCAGGCTTTACCCACAGAAATCGTTTATCTTTCACGTTTATCAATCGAGGAGATGCGTATCGGCGTGGGTGAAGGGATAGTTCGAAATGCAATAGCAGAGGCATTTGATGTACCTTCTGAGCTTGTCGAGCGTGGAATTTTGCTGACAAATGATTTAGGTCTTGTCGCAATTACGGCAAAAAATGAAGGAAAAGAGGGACTCATTAAGCTTGGAGTTATGATTAACCGCCCGCTCAGGATGATGCTTGCTCAAATAGGTCCTGGTATTAATGAAACTATAAAAGAAATGGAACATGTGGCAGTGGAATGGAAATATGACGGCGCACGCGTCCAGATCCATAAGAACGGAAATGATATTACGATATATTCAAGAAAGCTTGAGGACGTTACTTCTTCGTTACCGGATCTTGTAAAATCCATACGAACAAATGTATTGGCAGATTCTGTTATTCTTGATGGTGAAGCTGTAGCTATCGGAAAAGATAACAGGCCGAAGCCATTCCAGGAAATACTCAAGCGCTTTCGCAGGAAATATGATGTTTCAACCACTGCAATTGAAATCCCTTTGTGCCTTAACCTTTTTGATATCCTTTATCTAAATGGCGATAGTCTTATCGATATCCCATTGATCAATAGGCGGGAAAAGCTCGAGAAAGTTTGTGAGAAGAATGTTGTTGCAAAACAGATAATAACCGATGATCCTGTAATTATTGAAAATATTTATAATGAAGCGCTTGCTGCGGGACATGAAGGTGTAATGCTTAAAAACCCCGGATCATCCTATTCTCCCGGAAAACGGGGAAAGAACTGGCTTAAATTAAAACCCATCATGGAGACACTTGATCTTGTTGTTATCGGCGGAGAATGGGGAGAAGGAAGACGAACCAAATTCATTGGCTCGTATTTACTGGCCTGCCGTGATCCTGATACTGAAAGATTACTTCCAATCGGGCGGGTAGCGACAGGTATTACAGATGAAAAACTGGAAGAACTCACAAAATTATTCAAGGATCTGATCATTTCAGAAAATGGAATTCACGTGGATATTGAGCCGAAAATTGTTTTTGAAGTGGCTTTTGAGGAAATCCAGAAAAGCCCTAATTACGGATCAGGGTATGCGCTTCGTTTCCCAAGGCTTGTCAATGTGAGAACAGATAAATCAGTAGATGATGCGGATTCGATAGAAAGGATTGAGCAACTTTATATAAGGCAAAAGGGGAGATGAATTCTTGTATTCGTTTTAAAAAGATTTTATCTTCCGGCAAAAATATTCACTTATTAAACAATCTTCAGTATTGGATCGTTCAATATTGAAACCTGCTCTTTCAATTAATCCCTGAAGAATCCAATCAAAGGTACTGTATTCGTCTCTGATATGTATTTTAGTCTCCTCAACAAAGTCGCTACTGAAATCTTTTGATAATTTATTAAGCAAAGCTTCTATATTTTTATCATAGTCAGGATCAAATTTAAAGACAACATCTGATATAAATAATATTCCACCTGGTTTTAACATTTTATTCATGTTTAACAATCCGGCTTGCTTCCAATAATCTGGAAGGTGATGGAATGCCCATTTTGAAAAAATCACGTCAACTTTTTCATCTGGTTGGAAATATAAAAACCCTGAATTAATAAATTCAATATTATTTATTTTATTTACTTTAGCTTTGGATGATGCAATCTTAAGCATTTCTTTGGAAATATCAACAGCATAAATCTTTTTAAAGTAATTTGATGCATGGATAGAAAAGGCACCAGTTCCACACCCAATGTCAATTGCAGTTAAACTCCTTGTATCTGAAATACCTAATTTGTCAGTTAACGTTTTTGCTTCTTTTTTATAGTCACGGAATTTTTCCATTTGGTCATCGTAGATATTTGCATTGTCTTTTTTTGAGTAATCGACTCCAACATGGTTAAATTCATTATAAATCCAATCTTTCATAATTCATCCTTCTGGTCAAACTCCTTCATCTGGATTATCTTGCTCCTTAATACTCAAGAATAGAAAAACTTAACTCGATTTGAGGATTAAAAGGATTCTATATGGACAACAGATTTGCTGACAGAATGAAGACCACCCGTAAGTCTTTCATCAGGGAAATATTGAAAGTTACTCAGCAACCGGAAGTGATTTCATTTGCCGGCGGGCTTCCGAATCCAGGTTTTTTCCCGGTGGAAGAAATTTCAAGAGCCTCCATAAAGGTCCTGGCTGAAGATGGCAGGAATGTTCTTCAATATAGTACGAGTGAAGGATATTTACCTTTGAGAGAATTCATTGCACAAAGATATCTCAGGAAGGGCGGATTAAAGATAGACCCTGACGAGATATTAATTACTAACGGTTCGCAGCAAGGTATTGATCTAATCGGAAAGGTTTTTTTGAACAAAAGTGATAAGGTTGTTATCGAGAGACCGGGATATCTGGGAGCCATTCAGGCATTTTCTATCTTCGAACCAAATTTTCAATCTGTTCCTCTTCTCGATGACGGAATAGAAATTGATTTATTAGAAAAAGCGTTGGGCGAAGACAACGCAAAGCTGTTTTACACGATTCCTAATTTCCAGAATCCATCCGGGATTACCTACTCCGGTCAAAAAAGAAAAGATGTTGCCAGGATTCTCAAAAAGCATGATGTTGTCTGTGTTGAGGATAATGCATATGTTGAATTGAGATTTGCAGGGGAAGATTTGCCTCCCATCAGGAAATATCTGGATGATACAATTCTTTTGGGATCATTTTCAAAAATAATCTCCCCGGGATTGAGAATTGGATGGATATGCGCCGGAAAAGAAATAATGGAGAAATTGATTGTCGCAAAGCAGGCTGCCGACTTGCATTCAAATTACCTTTCACAGAAAATTGTTCATCAGTACCTGAAGGATAATGATATAGACGGGCACATTATGAAAATAAGGGGAGCCTACAGAAAACGGCGGGATTTGATGATTGACATGATGACTGAGTATTTCCCGGAGGAAGCTAAGCATACAAAACCCGAAGGCGGGATGTTTTTATGGGTAACGCTCCCTGAGAGTGTGTCATCACTGGACTTATTCGAGATTGCAGTGAAAGAGAATGTTGCATTCGTTCCTGGTAATCCGTTTTATACCGATGATGGTAGCAAGAATAACACATTGAGATTGAATTTTTCTAATTCTGATGAAGAGCAAATTGAAGAGGGCATCAAAAGGCTGGCGAGATGCCTGAAAAGTCTTATTTGAAATATTCACATATGATGAATGTTTGAGCATTTTACATTAAAGGTTTTTGATCAATTCCGATGGATTCATGACCGTTGCTTTTTTTGCGCCTTTTTCATCAAGACCAGCCCCCATTGCTATCTTGAATGCTGTTTCATCATTTATCAGATCATAAGGCGAATGTGAATCCGTATTCACGATAAGATCTGCGCCGATTTCCTGCGCGATTCTTGCTACATGACCATTCGTCCTGTTGTGGCCGTTTCTTGATGTGATCTCAAGACATATTCCGTTTTCCTTTGCGGTCCTGGCGTCTTCAGGAGTAATAAAACCCGGATGAGCTAGAATATCAATATCAAGCGATACTGCGGCATGATTTGTTCCCTGGGGTACCGGCTCAACTGATGTCTCACCGTGAACAACTATGATCTCGGCGCCCAGTTTTCTTGCCATCTTGACAAGCCCTGGCATTTTAGCAGGAGGGACATGGGTTATTTCAACCCCTGAAAATATCCTTATGTTATAATCGTCTTCAAGGCTCTTCACGTTGCCTACGCAGGAGAGGATATGCTCGATATTCGTATAATCAGCATGGTCTGTTATTGCTATTGCCTTATATCCAAGAACAACTGCGCGCCGAACAAGTTCACTTGGTATGAGCTCCCCATCGCTAAAAGATGAATGTGTATGGAGGTCTATCATTTATTCTTTCCCCGTGCCTTGCTTATATGTTGCGCTATCTGTTTTGTAATCAGTGATTTTGGTCCTTTCTTATCAACAAGCACCCTTCCGCTTTTAACCCACCATGATTGCGGGTGGGCTTTATCAGATTCAACAACAGGAGCAAGATTCAATTCAAGAGCCGCTTTCTCGATCTCTCTTAATACAGGTGATTTTAAAGAATCTTTCATTGAAAGAATCCGCCCTTCTCCCCTTGATTTTGTGGCATCAAGATATACAGGCCAGATAACAAGCTTGGTTTTATCTTTTAACATTATATTCCTTTTATCTTTTTAAAAAGTAATAAGACTTTTCTTAAAACCGGAATATGGCTTTCATTGCCAAGAAAGTCATTCCTGAGATGATCGCTGTTGCAGGAATTGTCAATATCCATGCACCCACGATCTTTCGTGCAATTCCCCATCTGACTGCAGAAAGCTTGTCCGTTGCTCCTACTCCCATAATGGAAGATGATATCACATGCGTGGTGCTGACAGGTATGCCCAATGCCGCCATGCTTGCAAGCACAATGCCGCCTGATGTCTCAGCACAAAAACCCTGATAAGGTCTCAGTTTTGTTATTTTTTGTGCCATGGTCTTAACTATTCTCCATCCACCGAGGAAAGTACCGAGTGAAATGGATATATGGGCTGCAAGTATTACCCATAAAGGCACATTGAATGTTGTAAGTGAACCATAAGCCACAAGTAGCACAGTGATAATTCCCATTGTTTTTTGAGCATCATTCGTACCATGAGTGACAGAATAAAAAAAAGCTGAAAATAGTTGAAGGCGCTTGAAATATATGTTGATCCTGGAAGGCGAGACACGATAAAACACCTTGATGACCAATATTGTCAGTATGAACGCTGCGACCAGTCCAATGATCGGTGATATTACCATGAAGGCAACAACTTTTTCAACTCCGGCTGGATTTATGGAACTGCTGCCTATTGCTACCAGCCCCGCGCCCACAAGACCACCGACAAGCGCATGACTGCTTGATGTGGGAAGCCCGAAATACCATGTGATCAGGTCCCATATTACAGCCCCGACCAGCGCTGAAAAAATCATGAAGACGAGAATTTCCTTGTCCTGCACTATCTCAATATTTATTATACCTTTTCCAATGGTAGCTGCTATGGCTGTTGAAAAGAAAAGGGGGCCTATGAGGTTTCCCACAGCAGCCATTCCAACTGCCTTAACAGGTGACAATACCTTGGTCGCAACAACTGTAGAGATAGCGTTAGCTGAGTCGTGAAAACCATTGATGAAATCAAAGAACAAAGCCAGCACTATTGTAAAGATTATGAATTCCTGTAAAAATAGCAAAATACCACCTTTAACTGTTCTTTACCACTATATCGCTTATTACGTTCGCAGCATCCTCGCATTTATCAGTCGCAAACTCAAGCCTTTCATATATCTCTTTTAATTTCATTATCTCGATAGCGTCTTTTTGCTTGAAAAGCAGGGCTACCGAAGATTTATATATATCATCTGCGACATTTTCAAGCCTGTTAACTTCAATGCATCTTTGTTCTATATCTTTCGGGTTTTTGATGTTTCGAAGCCCGCAAATTGCAAGGTTTAATTCAGTGGCCTGTTTTAAGAGCACTTCAGCTAATTTTATCATATTCTCTTCCGGTCTTTTGATCTCGTAAAGGACAAGACGGGTTGCTGTGCCGTCGATATAATCAAGCACATCATCAAAAGCCGAGGCAAGGGCCGATATATCCTCATGGTCGATAGGAGTTATGAATGTTTTATTCAATTCCTCAAAGATCTCATGGACAAAATCATCTCCCTGGTGCTCTATATCCTTTATTATTTGCTGTTTTTCCTTGATATTTTCATAATTATTAAGCATTTCAAGAAAAGCCTTCGAACCATCAAGAACATTATTTGATTCGTTTTCTAGCATATTAAAAAAGTGTTTATCCTGCGGAATAAGCCATTCTTTCAGTCCCATTTTTCAATCTCCATTCATTCCTTTTATTGTAATAATTCCTGATCTTAATGTTTTCTATTTTGTTCTATGGGTAATGATTGTCAAAACAAAGATTTTAAACTATTTAATCCTGCTTCAAATGCGAGCTTGAGTATATCAAGCGGATTTGTTATTCCAAGATAGTGAACCATAAAAGGTATTGCCACAAAAGTCCCGGCCATACTTCCAAGATTAGCCAGAATTGCAACAAAAATAATCCGGAATAACCTGTTGTGCATTAATTCACTCATGGTATCAGATGTCATTATTGTCTTAAAATCCTGTGTCGTGGGCGGGCGAAGATGCGCTTCTACAAAACCAGCCAGCCAGCCGATAGCCAGGAAAGGGTGCAGGAAGCCGAACCATGCCAGGCTAAGAGCGGTCAAAGCAGATAATGGATGACCCCTGGCAACCAGGACGCCAATTGCTGAAAGTATTCCCTGGGCTAAAAAAAGGTAGAACATTGCAGTAAGAAGCTTCTCAATGGGGTATCCCCCGAAAACTAAAAGAGCAAGCATACCCACGATCATCAAAATGATTGCAATAGTTATGGCTTTTAGCCAGTTAAAACCTTTTTTCGGGATAGTTGAGAGTTCCCTGATGGAAGGTATGGTTTCAGGATCATTTAGATATTTCTGTATTCCCTGCCTGTGGCCCGCACCAACAACTGCTACTACTTTTCCCTGATTGGACAGGTCAACCAGATTCTTTGCCATAAAGGCATCCCTTTCATCAATCAGGACGGTCGCTGCACTGGGAGCAAGTTTTCTTAGTTCACCAACAAGCTGGGTCACGACATCCTCATTTGTAACGGTTTCCATATCTATTTGTTGCGATGATCCGAAACCAAACGAAGCACCGACAAGGGAACCAAAAAGTTTCAATTTTTCAAAAAAGGACATTTTGTTCCAGAAACGTGTTAGTGTAAGCTGGATGTCCCTGTCAATGAGTGCGATTTTTGCCCCCGACTTTTCAGCCTGTTCGATTGCAGCCATCATTTCAGCGCCTGGCTTGACCCCCGTATCAGCGCCAATTTTTTTCTGTACATATGCAAGAAGCCAGTGAAGCATGAAATAATACAATTTTCCTTCACTGAGGAGGTCTTTAACATTGACATCTTTTACCTGTTCTTCGCCCTTGATGGCCTGAAACCTGGCCCTATCAAGTTCAACTGCTACAATATCAGGCTTTTCACGTTCGATTACTTCATTTACCTCAGCAATGCTTTTTTCAGAAACATGAGCTGTCCCCACAATAATTATACTACTCCCTGGTGAGACAGGATTCTGTATATTAAAATTACAGCTTACTTTATAAATACCGTTATTCATGTCATTCCAGTAATTGTACAGACCTCAGGAGGTCTGTTCTTGAAACAATACCTATAATTTTATTATTCTGTGTTATAATTATCCGCCCTATATTATTTGTGGTCATGATTTTTAGTGCTTTTACTGCCTCATCATCATCTTTTAAGCTGATAATCTCTTTGGTCATTATGTTTGAAACATTAATCATTTTTCTCTTTTCCTTCCGGATGCTCTGGACATCTGTGAAAGTTACTATACCTTTTATTTCGGTCCCATCTACAACAGGATATCCCATATGTTTATGCTTGAACATGAAATCCACGAGTTCTTCCACAGTCATACTTGAAGGAACGGTTTTTACATCCTCTGACATTATATCCTTAATTTTCATACCTTCAAGTGTAACATTGACCTGTGTGGATTTTTCCTCTTCCGATGCACCGATGTATATAAAAAATGCAATGAGCATGAACCAGACCCCCCCGGGAACAGTTATAAATCCGACAATGCCCATGAATATTGCAAACATCTTGCCCACATATGCAGCCCTGCTTGTTGCTTTTATATATGGCATCCTGTCTGCAAGCACTGCTCTTAACACCCTTCCCCCATCCATAGGAAATGCAGGAAGTAGATTGAAAATGCAAAGAACTACGTTAATATATCCTATCATCCCGATCAATCGCAGATATGGATTACTCAGCGGTATATTGACTTTAAGGATTTCAAAAAAAATTATAAGTACTGAACCGATCAAAAGGCTGACAGCGGGTCCTGCCAGTGCCATCCTGAACTCTATTTTTGGATTCCTGGGGATATCTTCAAGTGAAGAAACGCCGCCAAAAAGGAAAAGTGTAATTCCCTGTATACTGGAACCGTGTTTTTTGGCAACGTATGAATGACCCAGTTCATGTAATAGGACGCATATGAAAAGCAAGAGCGCTACTGATAAACCGAGAAAATATCGGAACCATAACGGTCCGATATCGCTAAAGCCGAACCCGGGTGGATTATTTGCAAAAATGTATCCGAACACAGGAAGTATCAGAAGAAATGAAATGTGCAATTTAATGGGGATACCCATTAATTTTCCTATTTGAATTGATGAATTCATGAAGTCCTCTCTCCTTTAATTAAGTTTGATATGAGTTCAAAGTTACTTTTTCAATACTTTTCAATACCATATCCTTGATTTGATTTATTATTTGCTATAGTCATTCAGCGTTAAATAACCTGATAGGAATTCAAAAATTAATTGAACGCTCACAGCAAAGAACGCAAAGGGCATAAAGATTTGCTGCTATGCTTTGCGAAGTGGTTGATTTTGGGCATTAAGAGTATGCTTATCTAAAAATAAGCCCTATTTCGGAACAGTATTTTTTCTATCTATTCCAGAAACGATGTTGTGCTATAGCTTTAATAAAGTCTTTTGATGTTGCTCCTTTTGAATGTATATTTACGATTATTCCCTTTGCTGCAAGATCAGTTTCTTGCAAGGTATCCGGCATTTTATTACCAGGATATGATGTCTTCAATAACTCAACACCTTTATCATCCATAGCAATGGCTTTATAATGTTTATAAGCTTCATAAATAAACTGTAGCGCTCTGGCATTTTCTTTTAAGGATGCCGAACCGGGCACATATACCGCATCGAATAGAACTGAAGATGCTGTTAAGAAACTCTGGTCAACTTTTATTTCTTTCCCTGTTGCGCTTTTTATGTATCCAAGTTTGGGAGCTATTATTGCTGTTTGTGCGCCTTCGGCTTCCAGCGCAGATTTCATTTGACTGATTGAAGCTTCATCCACACCATCCGCTGCAAGTATGGCTATTTGTCTTGTCTTGATTGTATTTTTTATGGTGTTAGCCATGCTCAATGCATCAGATTTTTTGATTGATTGCTTTACCTTTACAGGTTGGTATTCCTTCGGGTCGCCGTCTGCGGGAATTATGTGGTTCATCGGGTATTCAGGTTGCCTTGGTACAGGAAGCCCAAGAGCATTTGCAACGTTTGAGGCCAGCGTTTCATCAACCTGGGTGAGTAATCCCACCATACGCTTGCGGATTTCAACACGCTCCACTTTTCCCAATTCAAAACTCAAAGCATCAGTCAGATGTTTTTTCTCTGCATCCGACTGGCTATTATAGAACAGCGTTGCCTGGCTGAAATGGTCAAAGAAACTGCGGCTTCTGCCGCGAACTTTATTTGCTTCAATCCGCTCGGTATAACTGGTAAATCCGCCTTGTGCAGCTTTTGCCTGTATGGGATACCCATCTTCAATAGTATTGGGTTGATAACTGGTGTTGCCGCGATTAATGGTCTGCCTCATATGCCCATCACGTTGATTGTTATGTACAGGGGCTATCGGGCGGTTAATTGGAATTTCATGGAAGTTCGGACCTCCCAGGCGTAAAAGCTGCGTATCAATATAAGAGAACAACCGTCCCTGCAAAAGCGGGTCATTGGTGAAATCGATTCCTGGCACAACATTTCCGGGATGAAAGGCAACCTGTTCGGTTTCAGCAAAGAAATTGTCAGGATTCCGGTTGAGAGTCAATTTACCGATACGTTGCACAGGAACTAATTCTTCGGGAATTATTTTAGTGGGATCGAGCAAATCAAATTCATATTTATGTTCATCTTCTTCAGGAACTATCTGCACGCCTAACTCCCATTCGGGAAATGCACCTTTTTCAATAGCTTCCCACAGGTCCCTGCGGTGGAAGTCCGGGTCTTTACCCGATATCATTTGAGCTTCCTCCCATACTACTGAATGAACGCCCAGCAGGGGTTTCCAGTGGAATTTGACGAAAACCGATTCCCCATCTTCATTTATAAAGCGGAATGTATGTACTCCGAAGCCTTCTATCATACGAAAGCTGCGTGGAATTGCACGGTCTGACATTAACCACATGATCATATGCATCGATTCAGGCGCCAATGATATAAAGTCCCAGAAAGTGTCATGTGCAGAAGACGCCTGTGGTATTTCATTGTGAGGTTCAGGTTTGACAGCATGAACAAAATCAGGGAATTTAATTGCATCCTGGATAAAAAAGACGGGCATATTATTACCCACTAAATCGTAATTTCCCTCTTTTGTATAAAATTTTACTGCAAATCCTCTTACATCCCTCGCCAGGTCAGTAGAGCCACGGGAACCGGCTACTGTTGAAAAACGCACAAATACAGGAGTTTTTTCCGCTGGATCGGTCAGGAATTTTGCCTTCGTATATTTAGCCATTGATTCGTATACCTGGAAGTAACCGTGTGCTCCTGCACCGCGGGCGTGCACAACCCGTTCAGGGATGCGTTCATGATCAAAATGAGTAATTTTTTCACGAAAGAAAAAATCTTCCAAAAGCGTTGGGCCTCTTTCCCCGGCTTTCAGGGAGTTCTGGTTATCATTAATGCGTGCACCCTGGTTGGTAGTAAGAAATTCTTCGGCAGCGGATTCAGTACAACATGCCAGGTCGCTAATTTTTTCATTGATAGTATCTTTTTCAATTTGTTCTTCATTCAATCGTGCAGCTGATGCTTTCCCAACTCTCCCTTTAACTCCCATAATTTTCCTCCAATTCGTAGAATACTATTTTCTATAGTAATCCTTTATTTATAGTAATTCAACTCCCTCTATTGTATAATCATATAATCCATGGTATTTATAATTATATGCCAAGTGGTGCGCATGGTTTTAAAACTGGCCTTATACTCATCTTCCGACAGGGGAAAAACGGGATGACAAATTCCTTAATAACTCAAAGTCTTCAGGTATTTGATCTAATTAATGGGGACTTTAGGAAAAGTCCTGATCGATTTTCTCGTATCCAGAATTTCCTTCCCGGTAATATCCTGTATATCCTTTGTAAAATCCTTCATTTCTGCAAGAACCGTTTTGATATATTCTATATTTTCAATATTCGAGAAAACAGCAAGCAATGCAGCGTATTTTTCCATGAACATCGTGTTTCGGTTTCTTCCAGTCCTCATTCTGATATGCATTCTGCTCTTTATGTGATTCGATTCATCTATTCCATAATGGCTGATTATCCTGATTTCTTCACCATTCATATCTTTCACTTTAACAAAAAGCTCATCCATGTGACCATGACATTTGTGAAAAATCTTCTTTGATATCTCAGAATACTCACCGCCATGTTTTTGACCCTGATCCCTTATTTTGATAATTGTATTGTAAAATTTTTGTTCTATTTCATTTACTTTTGCATGCATGAAATTTTGCTTTTTATCATTGAATTCCCGGCTCACTTGAAGCTCTTTTGTTATTTCTTCAAACCAGGGCTGGATATGTTTGATCCTGTTACAGCACACTTTTATTTCCATAATTTCTGTCAATTTTTTCAGGTATTTTTCAAATTTCAACACAATTTTGACCCCAATGTTATGCTTTGCATTCCACATTACAATTTTTTTGAGTAGTTTCAGAACTTCTATGGTCCTGTTAATAAATTCCAGATATGGCAAAACAAATGGGTAATCCGATTCTCTCTTTAGTGGATATAGAATATATTCTATTGCAAGCATAATCCAGTAATGCTGTGCTATCACTGTTCTTTCATATGATGAAGTTCCATCCATACATGTCTTTTTCAAAGCAACAATCCTGGCAACAATTTTTGTTTTCAAAATTATCCTTTGAAGCTCTTCATATCGATGTTTGAATATGAGAATTCCAAGCCTGCGAACAAAATGATAGTGGCAAACTTGTTGAGAAACCCCGGGAAAAACCTTCGAAACCGAATCAGCGATTTCTTCTGATATATCTCGCACAACAGTAAGCGGTTTTCCGTATTTTTCCCGGATAGATTTAAGAAATGGTATGATGTACTCCCGGCTTTCTAAAGGCATTATACAGCTATCGATTGTAAGTCCTGTCATCTCCTCTCTGGCAGTCAATGTAATTTTATCGCCTGATTTTGTGCCTCTGTCCAGATTAAGTATATACCCTCCATTTTCTTCAAATAATTTCTTCATCTGAGGACATTGTTTGTTATGGAGAACATAGAACCTGAGAAGAAATTCTTCGGACAACAGGGATATCTCACCTGTTGAAATATGGATGCCCTGGCCTTCAAATAGTAGCTGTATTTTTTCACGTGGATAGTTGAATGACCATCTTAAAAGACCAATCGCAATTATCACTTTTGTATCGAAATTTCTCTTTATCGGACAAATTTTTTGGATTGTTGAAATTGTTTCTTTGTTTATGAGGCCGTGATATCGACAATATTTTTTTCTGAAAGAGACTATACATTCACCGGATAATGTTGTTATCTTTCTTTTGTATGTGGTCTGTCTTACCGGATATTCTTCGCAGATCGGGCATCGATCCGGGTTCTTGATATTGAGATCTTCCTGTAGAAGAGGGAGATTGAGTATGTCCTTTTGTTTGAAATCATAGTTAATGCCTATTTTCTCAAGTGCTTCTTTTTTTACTGGTTTTCCCATTTTTTCCAATAGTTCGAATATATTGTTTGGTGTCAATACATCCTGCTTTAGCCTGAGAGCAAGATACGAAAAACGGGCTGGTTCGATAAGTATGTTCTTTGGATGTTCCGGGTCGGAGCCTAATGGCCTAATATATCTTTGAAATACCTTATTTCCAACTCTAACAGACTCTACTTCCGCATAATATGTCCTTACTGCTCCATCTTTGTTCTTTCTTTTGAATGTGCGAGTGAATGACATAATGTAGTGATATTAAATCACTAAATATATATCTCTGCCGAGGAGAGATTTTTATGGGAAAATAAAAAATGAATCATATCTGGTATTGACGAAAACAGCAGGTAAATTTTTATGATTGTTCTATGGAAATTGGCACTTTAAAAATACATTAGATTGACGTTATAAACACTATTACCATAAAATTTATACTATCAATATGCATACAATATAGATGTACTTTTAGTACAAGGAGTGTGAAGTTGTGAATGCAAAAAGAACTAGTACAGAGTCGTCAGAATCTAAACAGAGCAGACAGGGAATGCAATCCGGGGAAAGGATGCAATCCAGACAGGGAATGGGGTCAAGCCACGAAATGAGGGGAACCGAAAGGGGATCGAGGAGCTCTCCAACTGCAACAGCATCTTCCTGGTGGAAGGAAAGGTCAAAGATAATAAAACCAAAACCAGAAGAGCAGGAGAAGCATTATAGGCAAGAGCAGGAGAGGGCAGAACAAGAAGAACAGGGTGGAGAGTATAGGCCTGAGGAGTCGGGAAGATATAGACAGGAAGAATCCGGGAGATTCGGAGGAGAATCACAGAGATATAGATCTGAAGAGCCGGGAAGATATGGTGAGGAAGAATCCGAGAGATTCGGAGGAGAATCACAGATGTCCAGACCTGAATTCGGAAGAGAATCACAGATGTCCAGATTCGAAGAGGAGTCGGGAAGATACGGCGAGGAAGAATCCGAGAGATTTGGAAGAGAGTCACAGATGTCCAGATCTGAAGAGGAGTCGGGAAGATACGGCGAGGAAGAATCCGAGAGATTCGGAAGAGAGTCACAGAAATATAGACCCGAAGAGTCTGGAAGATACAGGCAGGAAGAATCCGAGAGATTCGGAAGAGAATCACAGAGATATAGACCTGAAGAGTCTGGAAGATACAGGCAGGAAGAATCTGAGAGATCCGGAAGGCAGTCGCAGAGATTCGGAAGAGAATCACAGAGATATAGGCCTGAAGAGTCAGGAAGATACGGACAGGAAGAATCCCAGCGATTCGGAAGGGAATCCCAGAGATTTGGAAAAGGGTCAAGGGAGAGTCAACAGGAAGAGGAGTCCTGGAGATTCAGGCAATAAATAATCAGGGAAAATAGTTAGAGAATAAAATAAACTTCTCAAAGAATCCAAAGCGAATCAGGCAAAAAGGCAATTGTGTGACATTGCTATATTGCCTGGTTCTTACCCTGAAAAGTGGTAGAATAACATGTCTTGTTAAAAAATCGTATAAATATACCGGATATTTCCTGGTATTGTGAGAATTTTATCCTTGTGGTTAGAACTTGTCGAAAGCAAGTCGAAAATTACCGGATAATTAAGTTAGAAAAGATATACTAATGAAAGGGAGGTAAATAATATGGCAACAAACAAAGCAGTATTTGGGATCTATAAGACAAGAGTGGGAGTTGAAGCAGCTGTTGATGCTCTAAAAGCTGCAGGTTTTCGCAGCTCTGACATCTCAGTCCTCATGCCTGAAAAGTCAAGTACAAAAGAATTCGCACATGAGAAACACACTAAGGCTCCTGAGGGCGCAGCAACAGGTGCGGGCTCCGGGCTTGTAATCGGAGGGGCTCTTGGATGGCTGGCAGGTATTGGCGCACTGGCAATTCCAGGTGTGGGTCCTTTTATAGCAGCCGGCCCTCTTATGGCAGCTCTGGCTGGCGCTGGTGTTGGCGGTGCTGTTGGTGGAATTGTAGGAGCGCTTGTAGGCATGGGTGTTCCTGAGTATGAGGCAAAAAGATATGAAGGGCTGATTAATAAAGGCGGCATCTTACTATCAGTTCATACAGATAGTTCGGAATGGGCAAAGCGTGCTGAAGAAATCTTGGAAAATACGGGAGCTGAAGATATTTCTACAACAGGAGAGGCAAAGGCAGAAGAAACAGTGCCACCCCGTACCGTAGAGACGGAAAGAGTAGTGTCACCCCATACTGTAGAGAAAGAAACAGTAGTTACTGAGACAGAAACAGTAAAGCCACCCCACGCTGCAGAGAAAGCTCCTTCTACAGAGTATTAGCAGGACTTTTTCAACAGGTTAGTTAGCCGATATCTAACCTGTTCTTTTTATATTTTGTTAATGTGGCAGATTGATTTGAATAACAGGTTCAACTTGCTTGTTCAACTCGCTTTTTTTAGCGGCAGTTCGCTTGTTTTCACTCTCCCCTGAAACATCATATAAAACTCTGATAATCGTAAACTTAATATAAGTTAAATCATATAGACTTTTTGGATGTATAAGCGAAAAAGTTATAAAGGCATATTCTAATTATCATCATTTCCCTAAATGCGATAATCTTAAGTCTAATAAACTAATTATTTATAATATATCAGGTAAAATATGGAAAATACTGAAAACGAAGTAAAGAATCAGGAGCTTCTTGGCGGGTTAGAGATAACATCAACTAAAGATATTGAGGTTCCTAAAAAATTGATCGAACAGGTCATTGGCCAGGAACATGCCGTGGAGGTAGTACGAAAAGCGGCAAACCAGAGAAGACATGTAATGATGCTTGGAACACCGGGAACCGGTAAATCAATGCTTGCAAAAGCAATGGCTGAATTGCTTCCAAAAGAGGAATTACAGGATGTTCTGGTATATAACAATCCGGATGATGCAAATAACCCTAAGATACGGATAGTGCCTGCTGGAAAAGGCAAAGAGATCACCGATGCCCACAAAGTGGAAGCGCAAAAAAGAACAACAGCGCGTAATATGTTTATTATGCTTCTTGTCCTTGGTATCGTGGGATATTCATTTTTTGTAGGGGAATATCTCATGGGAATCATAGCAGCGGTATTAATAGCTATGATGATGCGCCAGTTCATGCCAAAAGAAACTGCTTTGATCCCCAAACTTCTCGTTTCAAACAAGAGCAAGGAGATTGCTCCTTATATTGATGCCACAGGTGCGCATGCAGGCGCGCTTCTTGGAGATGTGCGCCATGACCCGTTCCAGTCAGGCGGACTTGAAACACCAGCTCATGACAGGGTAGAGAGCGGTGCTATTCATAAAGCCCATAAGGGTGTGCTGTTCATTGACGAAATAAATACGCTCAGGATCGAATCCCAGCAGAATCTTTTGACTGCACTCCAGGAAAAGGAATTTGCAATCACAGGACAGTCTGAACGTTCAAGCGGCGCAATGGTCAAAACTGACCCTGTACCCTGTGATTTCATAATGGTGGCAGCTGGAAATCTTGATGCTATCAAGGGGATGCATCCTGCACTTCGCTCGCGTGTCAAAGGCTATGGATATGAAGTATATATGAGCGATACGATAGAGGATAGACCCGAAAACAGGCAAAAGCTTGTCAGGTTCGTTGCCCAGGAAGTTGTAAGGGATGGCAAGATACCTCATTTTGATAAAGGAGCTGTTGAAGAGATTATCCGCGAAGCACGCCGCCGTGCAGGAAGAAAAGGGCATCTGACACTTAAACTCAGGGACCTTGGAGGTCTTGTTCGTGTTGCAGGTGATATTGCACACGGGGAAAACGCACCCCTCACAACAGCTGCGCATGTGTTAAAGGCAAAGAGCATTGCCCGTTCTGTTGAACAGCAGCTTGCGTACCAGTATCTTGAGAGAAGGAAAGATTATAAGCTTTATATAAAGGAGGGTGCACAGGTTGGAAGAGTAAATGGTCTTGCTGTCATGGGTGAGGATTCGGGTATAGTCCTTCCGATTATAGCTGAGGTTGCACCAACGCAGTCCACATCCGAAGGCCATATAATAGCTACAGGAATGCTGAAAAATATTGCACGAGAAGCGGTGCAGAATGTTTCCGCACTTATCAAGAAGACAACTGGCAGGGATATTTCCAGAATGGATGTCCATATCCAGTTCGTGGGAACGTATGAGGGCGTAGAAGGCGATTCAGCAAGTATTTCCATAGCTACGGCGGTACTCTCTGCGATCCAGGGAATACCTATTGACCAGACCGTGGCAATGACCGGATCACTTTCGGTCAGGGGCGATGTGTTGCCTGTAGGAGGCGTCACATACAAGATAGAAGCAGCGGCTCTCGCTGGAATAAAAACTGTCCTCATTCCTAAATCAAATATGGGAGACGTGCTTATTGAAGATGAATATAAGGATTTAATAAAAATAATCCCTGTTTCGAATATTGAAGAAGTACTGGAGTATAGCCTTGTTGGTGTGGAAAAGGATGGTCTTATAGCCACCCTTAAAAAATTCGCTTCAAGAACGAAATTTGCTCTCCCCATCCCTGAACCAAAGCCTATAGGCGCAGTATGAGAAATTCATGGATTTTTATGATACACGTATTATAAAAAGTCTTAGCACATCAATTGTTCTTGACAACGAACAGATACGTGAGATCTCAAATAATTTCTCAAGTGGAGGGGCTATAAGGGTTCTTGACGGCGGCTCATGGGGATTCGTTTCCCTTGATGGCGTTGTTGAGAATCCCGATGCTGCGATCTCATCGGCAGGAAGGCTTGCGGAATCAGCAAGAAACAGGAGTCCAAGGAATCCGGTTGAGCTTGCTCCTATAAAAAATCCCGATATTAAGGATCTTCCGGTGATTAAGGAAATACCACAGGATATTCCTATCGAAGACAAAGTCAAATTACTTCTTGAAATTGAAAAAAGTGCAAAAAAACCCGGGATACAAAGTACAAATGCCGTATATTCCGAATCACTGATAAATGTCAGATATTCGAGTTCCGAAGGGCTTGATTGTGAATATACGTTAACCCGTATTGGTTTTGCGATAAGCTCAATTGCGCAGTCTGGCGGCGTTTACCAGATCGGAAGGGAAAGCAGGTTCGGGGTAATGGGATTTGAGATATTTAAGAAACACGATGCTTTTGCACTTGCAGAGAAGGCAGCTACTACTGCAATAGAGCTTTTATCTGCAAAAACGCCAAAAGCAGGAACATATCCGGTGATCCTTGACCAGGAACTTGCCGGTGTTTTTATCCATGAGGCAGTTGGTCATGCAGTCGAAGCAGACCATGTTCTTGAGGGAAATTCCATCCTTGCGGGAAAAATTGGCGAACAAATAGCATCTCCCCTTATTACGGTCTATGACGATCCATCACTTCATGAATACGGATATTATCCTTTTGATGACGAGGGCTCAGGATCAAAAAGAACTACATTGATACAGAATGGAATATTGAAATCCTTTATTCATTCAAGGGAAACGGCAGGCAAACTTGGCGGAGAATCAAGGAATTCACGCGCCCAGGGGTATGCAAGACCTGTGATCAGGATGAGCAACACTTTCATAGCGCCTGATGGGATGAAATTTGATGAAATGCTCTCTGAATTAAAAGACGGCATTTATCTTAAAGGCTCGCGCGGAGGCCAGGTGAACCCTGGTGAAGGAGTTTTCCAGTTCAATGCAGAGCGCGGGTTCATAGTCAGGAACGGGGAGCTGACAACATCACTCAGGGATGTTTCTTTATCGGGAAATACGCTTGAAATATTAAATAATGTATCAGCAGTTGGAAATGACCTGGAGATGAATTCAGGACGATGCGGTAAAGCGGGCCAGCTTGTGCCTGTCAGCGACGGGGCGCCGCATGTTCTTGTTAACAGGGCGATGGTCGGGGGAAGCGGATGAACTACCAACAGCAGGTGAACTACCTTACGAGTAGGTAGCTTCCTGTTCCATAGTTCTATACTTAGATTATTTAAGCTCAAACAGGCTTGAATTCATGCAGTTTCTGCGGTACTACTTCTATTATCAAATATCTAAAACGAATAGTAAACCTTATCAATAAAACGGTTCTTTTCCAGCGCCTTACATGCCCATAAACATAAAAAATGACAGATGCCATAAAAATATCCG
>VEPM01000036.1 GCA_012026795.1 Candidatus Methanoperedens sp. | reverse complement strand
AAAAAGTTAGGCCATACATATTTGAATTAGCAAGGAGTTCTTTGCACTAAGGTTTGTCAAAAAAATTAGGCTGATTTTACGTTTCTTTGAAAGTCAAGTTTGAAAGGATGGTCGGGAATATGGAGGAAAGTTTCCTGGTAACGGAGTCATGGAAAAAGGTGCAAAAGAGGATTGGTTCTGCCGGGAAAAAGTAAAGGGCTGAAAGATAATAATTTAATAACTTTAATCCCTTTATTCTTTCTTTTGTATCACTATCTCCCAATCTGTTTTGTTTATCTGTTTCACGCTCATTACCTGATGCCCGTCAGATTCCATACCTCTTGGAACTTCTGTGACAGCCAGGGGATCATCCACTACCAGCTTAAGGATACTTCCCTTTGAAAGCTCATGCAGCGCCTGTTTTGCCAGGACAAAATTATATGGGCATACATTTCCTTTAAGATCGACTTCTTTATCAATCTTCAAATCAGAAAGCACAGTCCCGTTAATATAAGCCCTTGTCCGTTCTTCTTTCGGGTTCTCAAACACCTCGTTTGCAGGTCCGTGTTCCACAAGCTCTCCCAGGTAAAGATGGATTACATAGTCGGCAAGCCTCATTGCCTGGTGGATATTGTGGGTCACTATCACGATAGTATAATCATTCCTGAGTTTCAAAAGCTGCTGCTCAATATGCTGCGATGAGACAGGGTCAAGGGCAGATGTTGGCTCATCGCAAAGGATAATTTCAGGCTCAACTGCAAGGCCGCGCGCAAGGCACAATCTCTGCTGCTGGCCAATGGATAGCTGGGAGGCCGGGGAATTCAACCTATCCTTCACTTCTTCCCATAAACCGGTAATTGTCAGGCACCTCTGTACGGTCTCATCAAGTACAGGCTTTTTCTTTACCCCATGGATTCTCGGGCCGAAAGCCACATTCTCATATATTGACATCGGAAGGGGTGTTGGTTTCTGGGCCAGCAAACCAAGTTTCTTCCTGATCTTAATAATATCTGTTTTTTTATCAAAGACATCCTCGTTATCGATAATGATCTTTCCTGAAAAAGTAACATTATCTGTCATATCTATGAGCCTGTTCATGCACTTTAGCATCGTGGATTTGCCGCATCCTGATGGGCCAATGATGGCAGTTATCTGTTTTTTTGGTATTTCCACGGAAATGTTCTTTAATGCATGATTCCCGTTGTAAGATACGTTAAGATTCTGAACGCTGATCTGGGTTTCTGTCATTTTGCCTACCTATTTTATTATGAACCTGGTATATTTTTTTGCAAGAAGTCGTGTAATTATACTGATGAGAAGGACGATGATCAGGAGTATTACGGCTGATGCGTATGCTTTCTGCTGCACATGAGGTAATGGTGTACTGAGCTGGGAAAATATTGCTATCGGGAGAGATGCGGTGGCATCAAATAAAGTTTTCGGGATGCGATCCGTATATCCCGCTGTGAAGAGTATGGATGCTGCATCCCCGATCCCTCTTCCGAAAGCCATCAATACGCCTGTCATTAATCCCGGGAGGGCCTGTTTTCCCACGACCTTCAATGTGGTCTCAAACCTTGTGGCTCCAAGTGAATATGCCGTCTCCTTCAGGTCACCTGGCACCATTTTTATAACCTCTTCCATTGCCCTTGTCATTATGGGGATTTCCAGGAGTGCAAGAACGATTATACCTCCAAGCAGGGACGCCCTTATATGAAAATATATCAGCACAATGTATCCGAATGCCCCGTAAACAATAGAGGGCGTGCCCCAGAGGATATCCAGTGAAAGCCTTGTCATTCCCGATAGTCTTGTTCCCCCGGAATATTCTTTCTGGAGATAGAAGGCGATTGCGATACTGAGGAAAAATGCAAGTATAGTGCCGCCAGCCGCAAGATAAAGCGAACCAACGATGGCATTCAGGATTCCTCCGCCTTTCCCAAGTAAATATCCTCCCTCGCCGGTCTTTGTGATCATATCAAAACTCAATACCGGCAACCCTCTCCAGAGGATCACGCCCACAACAAAAAGAAGACTTCCAACCACAAATACTAAAGATAAGATCATCAACGCCTTAAAAATTGATTCTTCGATCCTTCTGGATTCCATTATATGATACCCCTTTCTATCTTCACAAGGATCATCCTTGCAATTACATTGCATACCAGGACTACGAGCAGAAGTATGAGGGCTGCAAGCAGGATGGCGGAATCGTAGAGATCAATTGACATCATTTCGCCGTAGGTATTGGCAATCAGGGCAGGCAGGGGATAGGCGGGATCAAAAACCGAAGATGGTATTTTTGCCACATTCCCCACGACCATCAGAACTGCCATGGTCTCCCCGAAAGCCCGTGAAAAACCCAGGACAATAGCTGCAATGATCCCTGGTCTTGCTTTCCGGAGGACCACATGTTTTATGGTCTGCCATTTTGTAGCTCCAAGAGACAGGGAAACTTCCCTCAGTTCCCTGGATACGCTTCTCATGACCTCGCCTGTAACCGATATGATGATGGGGAAAACCATAATGGAAAGCACGATGCCTCCTGCAAGGACACTGTACCCGCCTATTGTTTCCGCACCCATGGCAGGAGCAAGGGTATCATTAATGAAAGGTACGACAGCAAGAACGCCAAAGAGACCATACACTACAGATGGTATGCCTGCTAGCAGGTCTATAAGAGGCATAACTATTTCCCGGAGTCCATTGCTTGCGTATTCTGAAAGGTATATGGAACTTAAGAGGCTGACGGGAATTGCTATTACAGTCGCAAGAACTGTCACCCATAGCGTTCCCATGATAAATGGATAGAACCCGAATTTTCCTGAAAACGGACTCCATTCTGTTGAGAACAGGAGGTCAGGTATGGGGACTGTTAACAATATCGGGCTTGCCCTGAAAAAAAGACCAACTATCATGAAAAATAATAACAGGAAGGCGAATACAGTTGCAGCAAGCATTAGCCTGCTTGAAAGAATGTCTTTTAATGTTCTTGTGTTCATAGTGCTGTCAGGTTCGCATTGCTGCTAATAAAATTTCAAGGTAATAAAAGCTTTTGTATTATACAAACCATCCAGAGCAAACTTTCTGGTGTTTGCTTTGTCTGGATTTGCATTTTTCTTCTGATCTATCGGATCATTCTACTTTCTTCAGCCCTGCCTCGATCTTTTCTGCGGATAATTTTACATATCCGGTTTCAGGGATATACTTTTGTCCATCGGTAAGGGTCCACTTGATGAAGTCCTGCACAACACCTGTGGGCTTGCCTTTTGTGACAAAATGAAGGTCTTTTGCGGGTGGTTCCGGATACTTGCCAGCGCTGATTGCATTTGTGAGTTCATCCAGGGTTCCGTAGAAGTTCTCGTCAGGATCTATCTTGCCATTCCCGTTCACGTCAATAGGAATTATTTCAATACCATCTACAGGTTTCCTGGTAGTTACATCGTATGCAAAGTTTATGTTGTTATAACCGATCCCGAGTTTGTCCTTCCTCACTGCTTCGGCAATTCCGGGGTCACCGTTCACGCCCAGGCCTTTAAGATTTTCCTGCTTGTACTTGCCAAGGTAAAGCGCCCAGGCTTCGCCTGCACCGCAGGCATCCGACCGTGTGTACACATTTAGCTTATCGGCTGCATTTGTTCCTGTTGCCTGGCCCCATGTTGATATGGATGCATTGATGTATATCTTCTCAAAGACCTCTCTTTTTATCCCGTTTGTCTTGAGTGTTGTAATCACAGGATTGTTCTTGTTTATCGTGACTACTACTGCATCCTTTGTCACAGCCACCCAGTATGCGCCTTTTTCCTCTTCGGCAGGTGTGATCGCTCTTGAGACCATTCCTATATCCACAAGACCTCCAAGAGCATCGGTCATGCCTTTGCCTGCGCCTCCGGAGCCTATATCAAATTGCACCTTCGGATGCAATTTCGTGTATTCTGCACCCCATTTCTGCATCATCGGGTATAAGGCAAAAGCGCCTGAAACACGTATTGTGCCTTCAAGTTCCTTTGTGCTTGCTGCGGTCTGGACAGCCGTGGCGCCAGACGCTGGCGTTGCAGTGACAGCAGCGGTAGGCGTAGTTTTACTATCAGTCTCCGGATTATCGACGCATCCTGATAATAATGCGCCTGTTAAAATTGCAATTAAAATTATTATTATAAATTTTGTTTTCATTAATTCCACCTCGAATTGTTCAAAATTATTTTCTGTTTTTGCAGAAAATCCCTGATAAGTAGAAATTCCGCAGTATGTTTTTCAGATCGATCCGTTAAATTACCGTCATCAGAACCGATAACAGCAAAGACGATTCCTCCTTAAATTCATGTATATTCACCTGCTTTTGATATAAGCAATTCCAGATTAGCAGGAGTATATAAGAATGCACAGAAACAGGCGATAATTGTTAATGTGATTACAAAAACGGAATGATTGCGGCAAAATATGTTATGATTTTATCGAGACTATTAAAATTTGTGTTGGTAGTTTTGCCAAAATGCAACACATTAGTGGAATAGTGTGCTAATAATAGGAACAGTAAAATATTAAAAACTTTGAGAAAAGTTTATAGCCAATTCGGTTATCATATACAGGGAAAACTTCAATGAAATTTACAGAATTCAAAATAAAGAATTTCAAAGGTATCGAGGATATCATAATAAATCTCGATAAATCACCTGATGCAAATATTTATACTTTAGTCGGATTAAATGAAAGCGGTAAGACCACAATACTCGAAGCAATTAACCTCTTCAACCCAAAGGACAAGGATATAAGTGTCCTAGACCTTCCAGGTGCAATAATTAAAGACTATAATAGTTTAATTCCAATAAGCCGCAGGGATAATTTTAATGATATTATAACGATTGAGGTAACTCTTAAACTTGATGAGAATGATTTACGAAAAATAAATGAATTCACAAATGCCAATACTTCATTTAATCAAGTAAAAAAAATAAATACTCTTAAATATTATAGGTCTTATCAGTTTAAAGATTCAAAATTTGTTAAGCTTGATTCCCGTTGGCAAGGCTTTTATGGGTGGTTAAAAACGAAACGAAATGAGCAATACATTTATATATCAGGTTTATACCAACAGGATAATAATAAACTTTCACGTTTTTGTGATGGACTTATTCCAAGTATATTATACTTCCCAAATTTCCTTTTTGATTTCCCTTCGACAATTTTGTTAGAAATAACAACCGAGTCAACTGCTAAAGAAAAATTTTACATAGAACTAATTCAAGATATTTTATATTCTTTAGACAATAATACAGACATCAAAACTCATTTAATTGAAAGAATTAAAAGTAAAGACAAAAACGACAAAAAAAATTTAGATCGGCTTGTGCAACTAATGGAGCAAAAAGTTACACAGGTTGTATATGAGGCATGGAATGATATTTTTAAAAGAAAAATTAAAGACACTAAAGTCTCTATCAAATGCGAAACAGATGCCAGAGGTTTGCCCTATTTGGAATTTAATATTGAAGCACAGGATGGAATTTATAATATTAATGAACGGTCGTTAGGCTTTAGATGGTTTTTCACATTCTTACTATTCACTCAGTTCAGACCATTTAGAAAGGATAGTCCTAAAAACATACTTTTTCTATTTGACGAACCTGCATCAAATCTTCATTCGTCTGCACAAGAACAGCTATTAAAAAGTTTTGAGAATTTAGGTTATGATTCTAAGATTATTTATACGACACATAGTCTCCATTTAATAAATCCGAATTGGCTTGAAAGTACGTACATAGTAAAAAATGAAGGATTTGATTTTAAAACCCCTGAAGGTAACAGCCCTAAAAAATCAAACATATCAATAACGCCATATAGAGAATTTGTAATGACTCATCCTCATAATACTGCTTATTTCCAACCAATACTTGATGTATTAGATTATACACCAAGCAACTTAGAAAAAATACCAAATTGTGTATTTCTTGAAGGGAAAAATGATTACTATACTTTAGCTTATTTCAATAAAGTAATCTTTAATAATAAATACGAAATCCATTTAGCACCAAGTACAGGTTCCGGAAATCTCGATACTTTAATAAGTCTTTATATTGGTTGGGGTAAAGAGTTTATAATTCTTTTGGATTCCGATAAGGAAGGAATTAACCAAAAGTCCAGATACATTGATAAATTCGGGATTATTGTAGAGCAAAGAATTTATTCATTTCAGGACATTGACCCAACTTGGGTAAAAAAGGAATTGGAAAAGCTTTTTGTGAATTCTGATGCTCTAAGATTCCAGCAGACTTGTTATGCAGATTCGATTGAATATAAAAAAATCTATTTTAACAGAACAATTCAAGAGAGTTTAATAACCAACAAAAATTTTGCGTTTTCACAGCAAACGAATGACAACTTCGAAAAAATTTTATTATTCCTAACTGAAAAAATTAACAGTATAGCAATAGGTTTATGAATTTGTGTGTGATGTAGAATTTTCACAGTTAAAATTGTATGTTAATTCTATGTGTTCCCCGTTTCGCTTTCACACTTATTCTATATTAGCCAAGCACGGCGCAAAACGTCCTCAGGACGTTTTGACGGACGAACCATAGCATACTCTTATACCGTTCTGTTCCACTCCGAGCCTTCATTACGCTATGAGCCCAGAGCGCCCCCGAGCTTCTTGCGCTGGGGTCAACCCCAAAACGCTGTTGCGCTTGCGCCGGAAGGGATACGCACCACTTCCAGACCTGCCCCCCTGGGGCGCTCTTACTGTCACATCAAGCGTGGGGAAGGTGTATCCTTTTGAGGTTCTCATGAAAAAAGGGGAGAATGCGATAAAAATCAGGCTGCCAGGGCACATCGGCGCGCATTGCGCCTGTAGGAACCATGCCTTTGCGACCGGGGAGGATATATTAGCGGGTGTTTTCGGATGCAGTATGCCTCATATTTTGGCATTCCTGTTTTTTGTATCGAAATGTTTATCTGGCACATCTATCATACATATCAATAATACTTCAATTAAGGTGTATAATGAATACAGTCAGGATGAATATAACTCTACCTGTGGAAATCGCAGATATATTAAAAAATGTGAAAAACAAATCCGGCTTTATAGCTGAAGCGGTCAGGGAGCGGATTGAGAGAGAAGAAAAAGCAAATCTTATAAAAGAGTTGAGTGAAGGGTATAAAGTTAGAAAGAAGGAGGACACAGAAATATCCCTTGAATGGGATGCAACATCAGGAGATGGAATTGATTAAAAGGGGGGATGTTTACTGGATCAGGCTTGACCCGATAGAAGGTTCAGAGATAGGGAAAACAAGACCTGCTGTCGTGATCTCAAATAACATTAACAATGAATTTGCAGATACTGTTACCGTTCTTCCTGTTACTTCAAGTGTTGGGAAGGTGTATCCTTTTGAGGTTTTCATGAAGAAAGGCATCTCAAATATGCCAGGTGATTCCAGAGTAAAGGCAAATCAAATAAGGACTGTGGATAGAAGAAGGCTCCGGGAGCGAATCGGGACAGTGCCGGAGACGATCTTGAAAGAGATAGAGAAAGCTGTGAAGATACATCTTGAGTTAAAGTGAAATCTATGGGGGATTTAATTATCTGAAAAAGCGTGACAGTTACATTAATTGTTGGTACGATTTTCAATTCTTTGCGTCCTTTGCGTTCTTCGCGGTTTAAAGTGTGAATTGCTCACCGCAAAGGGCGCAAAGATCGCAAAGCAGGGCTTGATAAACATGAATTGTAACGGTCACGGGAAAGCAAAAAGATTATGCACTAAAACATTATGTTGTAGTGCATAATCTTACATTCACAAAAAAAGATCCCCGCCCTAATCCAGAGCAGAGAACAGGATATACGATATTAATAAGGTCCAGACCACATTAAAAGCCTGCGCCACAGTGAAAGCAATGAACGGCGCCCTTCCTATTTTGCTGAACTCTTTTATGGACGTTTCAGCCCCGATGCTCACGAACGCAAACGCAAATATCCATGAACGTATCACTTTGGTCACGTCAACAGTTCCGGAAGAAAGCAATCCCAGGGATGTTATAATTGTAACCGCAGCAAATCCGAGGATGAACTTGGGGAACCTGTCCCATATTTGCCTGGTACTGACCTTCTCGCCGCTTTTTTCAACTACAGTCGTGAAATAGAATGCAAGCAGGAATGCCACAAAGCCGATAAGCACGTTCTGGGACATCTTGACAACAGATGCGGATTTCATTGCCTCAGCTCCGTAGAACGATCCTGCGCCCACTACGGCAGCCGTAGTATCGATTGTCCCTCCAAACCATGCGCCTGCCCATGCTTCATTCATGCCCATAGCCTTTGCCAGTAGCGGCATTCCAAGGAACATTGGTATTACAAAGACCGCGATTAGCAGGAGGGTCATATTGAGGTGCTTCTTTTCACCTTTTATAGCGCCAAAAGTGGCAATGGCAGCCGAGACGCCGCATATCGAGACTGATGTTGAGAGCATGTGTGCGAACTTTTCTTCTATCCTGAGTCTTCGCGCAACCAGCATGGAAACATAATATACGGTTATCACAACGATCAATGCCTGGGCAAACCCGCGCACCCCATATGCCCATAATGTCCCTATGGAAATTTCAGCGCCCAGCAATACGAGTCCTATCTTAACAAGGAGTTCGGTCCTGAAAGCAGGTCTGATTTTCTCAAAACCGTTGCTCAATGGCCGGGACAGGTCCACTATGCTTCGCAGTATCAGTCCAATAAGAATCGCTATAACAACGTATTCAAATCCCCATCCTTTTCCTATTTCCTGGTTTGCGATCTTGTTCTGCGATATGTAAACAGAAAGTACGGCAAGTATGACAAGAAGAACAAACCCTATAAGGAAGTATCCTGCCTTCTTAAAAGGTGATTCATTCGATTCGCCAATTCCATTTTCTTTATTTTCATCCGTCATATTTACACCAGCTTCCAGGGTATTATTTTAGCAGATATGATGCCTGATGCTGCTATCAGCACAATGATAAAGCCAATAACTACGGCCAGCCAGTCTTCGGATATTTTTAATGTCATTTTTCCTCCTTTACTACATTAATATTAATTTAATTTCTAATAAGAAAACAATATATATAAAATTAAAGCTGGAGACTGGAATTGCCTCAACGGTTCAAAAAACCGGACGATTGCGGCAAAAAAAGAATTAATTCAAGTCAGCATGGTCCATTACCGCCTTCTGGTCATTCAGGAATTTTACGACCTGGTCAAAATCAATATCATTCCCACGTTTTCTTTTTTGTGATTTCACTGTGGAAATACCTTTCACTGTGGAAATATCTTTCATTGTGGAAATACAGTTCCTTTTGCTGCATGTTTTTTCAATCATATTGATCGCAATAGAAGATTATACTGGTAAATATTTATAATCGCATAAAGAGGCAGAAGTTGACGTGAACATTCCGGCGGCAGCAAAAGTAATAGGATAATTGGAAATTTCAAATGGTAATAGTTCTACAACCCTATCAGGACAAGTTCGAACGTTATACCCATGCAGGATTGACAAAAACCAAGGAAATCTTTTGCATTGACAGACATTTCTTCATACAGGGATTTTGATATATAGAAAACAATATGGACCTTTCCCTCGTTAATTCTCTTCTTAATCTCACCATGCAGTTCTTCGAAAAGGGAAGCAAGGGTCTTGAAATTGATCCTTTTCAGGATACGGATGCGCCCAATCCCGGTCTCATCTATCCAGACCCGATAGTTAGCGGTTTTTCGAATAAACAAATTTTCATTCATTATGTTTCCTTAATGTTCAGGCATTGGCTTCAATTTCCCATTTGATTTCTTCGGTTAAATTACGCCTCACGAAAGTGATACTATCCAGCTGTTCATGGATATATCCCCGGAGGAAGACATCTTTAATGCTCTCGGTTTCGTTTTCAATTTCATGCTGCCTCTTCAGTATATTTCCAAGTTCATATAACGTGTTGCTCCTGTTTGTATGCTGCCAGCTGCTTTCGATTAATGCGAGAGAACGATTTAGCCTCTCAAGCCCGATCCTTAATTTCCGGTACTCCTGTTGTCTTAATTTTTCATTAGCGTATTTTTCATACGCTGCTATCGGTGTTTCTTCTGCATCTTCATCTATACCTTGCGAACCATCCAGGTCCTGCAATTCATTATTAAGGTTTTTACCGGTAAAGGCAAAAACGATTCCTTCTTTGGTTTGACATATTATATCGCACCTTATTTTATTTGTATGGTTATATATTCATGTATATGCAGGCAGGTTTTGTTACAAACAAAACATAATTGGAATTATCACGACAATAATTGCCCTGAGGAGCAAACTTTTGAGTATAATCTTCATTATATAGTTCCGGTGATATTAAATGAGTGATTTTTCTGAAGAGGAAAATGGGTTAAAGCTGGCCGATAAAACAACCGGAAGGAAGGGATTCGATAAAATAGAGGGTTTTTCCCCATCAATGAAACTTGTTGTCAATATACTTGAAAATCACGGGGCTATGACCCAAAAAGAAATTGCAAGGATCACCCGTCTCCCGGCAAGGACAGTGCGTTATGCCCTGAACAGGTTGAAAGAAGAGGATTTCCTGGAAGAGCGCGAATATTACCAGGATGCGAGGCAATCCCTTTATGGAATAAAACAGGGGAATCGGGAAATATTTGCCTGATTCCTTCTGAAAACAATACGGACCAACCAAATATGGCCTGGTTACAAGATTTAAATATATATGACAATTATTGAACTCAATGTGATAAAATGACACAACAAGAAAGAAGGGATTTACTTTGTCCCTGATAACAAACGGTATAAATGCCCTAATTGCAAACATCCAATACAGATAAGAAACGCTGATTTCATCCGCGGGATTGCGATGGTTTCATGCGTGGACTGCGGCATGGGTTCATTTACGATTGAGGAGACTCTGTTGAGATGATGAAAATATGGAGAGTAAAGATAAAGAAATAGAATCAGATTTCAAAGAATCAGAAGATGAAGAAGACCTGCGCAGGTTCCTGCGCGGGGGATTGGGGGCAAAGTAAGCAAGTAGCTCAATAGGAAAACCGGGAAATCCTGGAATCTTCCTGTTGGATTTAGGCAATATTTGCCTCTTTTTTGATGTGTTTGCCGAAAGCCCATTTATTAAGCATATAGAAACTACTGTTATTCATAATAAATAAATGGAGGCAAATTATGTCAAAAACACGTCATGTAATGGAACTTCAAGGCAGAACGCGCGTAGTAGTTGAAAATGGGAAGGTTGTGGAAGTCGGTAAGCCCATGACCGAATACTGCCCCATCTTTGATAAAGTCAGGGGCATCAAGAAATTTACCCCGGATACGGCGAAAGAAAATGTTGAGTTCAGGATGAGGGACTTCGGCATGTTCTCAGAGAACCGTGAACTGGAGATGGAGATATTTGTCGGTTTCGGGGCGAGCGAAACTTTTATGACCGGTCTACGAAAAGGGCTGCTTGACTCCACAGTTACCGTATGCGACGGCGCCGGCACGGTGATCACGGGCAATCCCAGGCTGTGCCAGGGCATGGGGTCGCGAATTTCAGGCTTGACAGAAACATCGCCAATAAAAGGGCTGATCAAAAGAATAGAGGCTGCGAAAGGCGTGGTTCTTGACCCGGAAACTGCTGTGATAGATCAGGTGGGAGGTGTAAGGAAAGCCATAGAACTCGGATACAGGAAAATAGGGGTATCTGTTGCAAATCTCAAAAACCTCAAAGAAATACGAAATATTGAAAAAGAGAGTGATGCTCAGGTAATAACATTCGGAGTGCATTCTACAGGCATGCCTGATAACGAGGCAAAAGAATTTATCGACCTGGTAGATATGACCACAGGTTGTACCTCGAAATGGATCCGCGCAGGTGTGGCAGGTAAGGCCATAGCGCAGTTCGGAACTGCCATACCCATATTCGCAATCACTAAAAGAGGACGAGAACTGCTGCTTGAGCGGGCAAAGGAGATCAGGGACCCTATACTGGTGAACACTATGAAACTCCCTGTCCTGCCTGAAGAAAGGCAGCCGGCACCGCTGGTGTAAGGGTGTGAGAAAATGAACAAGAAATTGAAGATAGCAGTCGCTTCAAGCGATGGGAAGGTTATTAACCAGCATTTTGGCAAAGCAAGAAAATTTATCGTGATAGAATCGGACGGAGAGGTGATCAAGGTCCTTGATGTGAGGGAGAACAAGCCTGCCTGTGGTTCTCTTGAATACGGAGGTCATGCGGATAATGTCCTGAATGAAAGTGTATCTCTCATCAGCGACTGCGATGCTGTTCTCTGCAGCAGGATCGGGGGAGGCGCATCTGAAGGGTTGCTCAGCATGGGAATAGAGCCTGTTGAAGCCCCCGGATTCATTGAGGAAAATGTCCTTGCATTTGCCAGATACAGGTTGAAAACTGCTTTATAAAAAAATAGCATCATATGGACAATAATTGCTTGAATGAATAACCTTATATTACATTAATTCAGATTTAAGGATGGTGATGAACCAATGAGGAATCGTCTTTGCCAACAATGGCCAACAAAATGAACAATCGAAGATAGAACATTTACCACCTTCAGCAAAACTTGTTTTTAAGGTGCTTGAATCCAGCGGATTCATAACACAGAAAGATATTGCGAAGCAAACCTATCTTCCGGCAAGAACAGTAAGATACGCCCTTAACAGACTAAAAGAAGAAAAAGTGCTTCAAGAACGTTTTTATTTCCAGGATGCACGACAGAGCCTGTACGGGTTGAATAATATAAAGCCGGAGGTGGTGGGTAAGTAATTTTTTAAATGTCTAACACAGATAAGCGTTTTTTACTTCTTCCTACGGCGCTGGGGGTTGCGACCCCCAGACACCTGAGGATGCGCCGCCTATGGCGGGATTTTCAGTTTCAAAAATAGATGAATGGTCTCTGAAGCCACTTATAACACAATTATTTTTCTTTCAATACTGAATCTATGAAGCTTCTGTCTACCCATAAGTTAAAATCAACTTTTCCTTCTATTAAGCCATTGGCCTTCATGAATTGTTCTTCATCTTTTAAAGATTGAAGTGCTTTATCCGTAATTTGGGGATCTTGATAGAATTTATTTTCTGGATAAGATACCTCTCTAACATTTTTCTCATCTTTTTTTGTGGCCTTTGA
The DNA here is from genome assembly GCA_012026795.1 of Candidatus Methanoperedens sp. Classification (NCBI taxonomy): domain Archaea; kingdom Methanobacteriati; phylum Methanobacteriota; class Methanomicrobia; order Methanosarcinales; family Candidatus Methanoperedentaceae; genus Candidatus Methanoperedens; species Candidatus Methanoperedens sp. The sequence goes on along the minus strand of VEPM01000036.1, from coordinate 31,306 downwards.
AAATATTTTTATAGTTTCATCCGGGTTTTCATCAGCCCATCGTGCAGTTTTCAGATCGATCTTCAAGAGTCTTTTAACAATATCCGGATGCTTCCTTGCAAAATCCCCCCGGACATTGATGCCGCTTGCAGGTGAAGAAATTTCCGGGTGGTCTTTTCCACTCCAGAGCGTCCTTGCAGCTCCTTTTGATACAAGTTCGAATATCGTGGTCTCCCCCTCAACAAGGGCATCAATATCCCCTTTTAATAATGCAGGACCGGATGCCTGGAAATTAAGATTGAACGATTCGATATCATTTATCGACATACCCTCTATTTCCAGTGCTTTAATTATTGTTGCATGACGCATGGTTCCTTTCAAATAAGCCACTTTTTTACCTTTTAGGTCTTTGACTGATGTTATTTTTGAATCATTCCTGACGATTATCGATGATGCTCCTGAAGCCGGATTACCAAAAGACGATATACCAATTAGCTTTATATCAGCGCCTGCTGCCGCAGTGCGTAAACCCGGATCCGCGCCGTTATAACTGATATCAAGACTGCCGCTGGATAATGCCATCAAGGCTTCTGCACCGCCTCCTGTAAATGGATAGTACTCTACTTTTATTCCATCTTTTGCAAATTCTTCATCCATCCATCCTTTTTCCTGAAATAAAATAAATTTTAGATGGCCAGGGGCAGTGCTGCCAATACGAATAACAGAGATCTTTTCTTCAGAAACTTGTGGATTATTTGAAAGAGCTTGTAAGCCAACAAATCCTGCAATTAATACTATCCCAATAATTAAAACGGTTTTGTTTGACATATTCCCAATTTTATTTTTTATTTGATTCTTTCAATACCGAATCTATGAAGCTCCTATCGATCCATGAGTCCCAATTCACTTTTCCATCCAGTAACTGATTATCTCTCATGAATTCTTCTTCGTCTTTAAAACTCCGGATCGCTTTATCTGTAAGTTCCGGGTTCACATAGAATGTATTAGCAGGAAATTGTTCCCTGACAGCTTCCTCTTTATCTTTTCTTGCAGCAGCATAGATTTTAACCGCCTCATCAAAGTGTTCATCTGACCATCGTGCTGTTTCCAGATCTACTTTTAACAACCTTTTAACAAGATCCGGATGTTTCTTTGCAAACTCCCCCCGGACAGTAATGGCGCTTGGGGATGCCCACTCCGGGTTATCTTTCCCGCTTACGATGATTCTTGCTTCTCCTGTTGAAACAAGTGGGTAAACCGTAGTTTCACTCTCAACAAGGGCATCAATATCGCCTCTCATCAATGCAGGGCCTGATGCCTGGAAATTAAGATTGAACGATTCGATGTCCGAAAGGGATAAGCCTGCTTTCTTCAATGATTTCACGATAGCTGCATGGCGTACTGTACCTTTCAGGTATGCCACCTTCCTGCCTTTCAGGTCACTGATTGTTCTTATTTTCGAGTCATTCCTGACCACTACAGCCGTACTTGTCACAGGGTTAAATGATGATAAGGCTATCAATTTAATATCCGCGCCTGCAGATGCTGTGCGTAATGGGGGATTGCTGCCGGTATAAGCAAAATCAAGACTCCCGCTTGCTAAAGCGGTCATGGCTTCGGAACCCCCGCCCGTGAACGGGTAAAATTCCACTTTGATCCCATCTTTTGCAAATTCATCAACCATCCACCCTTTTTGTTCGAATAATATGTATTTGGCATGACCTGGAGCAGTGCTCCCGATACGGATCACAGAAGTCTTCTCTCCGGTTCCCTGTGAATTATTCGCAGAAATGATAATTCCTGCCACAGCTGCTATCAGCACGATTCCAATTATTAATAATGATTTGTTGACCATGTTTTTCGCCTAACTGAGCATTTCAATGAACGATTCTATACGATTCTGGGTCTGCTCTACAGATTCTAATTGTCCCAGTTCGGCAACTTCGAGGTTGATCGTTGGAACGCCGGTTTCTTCTTTTACAATGTCGGCGATCATCCTGGAAATCCCTGATTGGAAGCTGCATCCCCAGTTAGTTCCGCAAATAACACCATCTGCCCTTGATTGTTTCACCAGTTCAACCACCCACCGGGCGCGAATTTCAGTAGGCTGTTCGTAATGATATGAAAGCACGCTTTTGGCCAGATTCTCATAAGGATCTCCGGTCTCCTCAACATCAGCATAGATTTTGCTTAAGTGGTCATCTGTTCCTACATGTATACCGCCTTTATCTTCAAGAAAATCACCGCGAAGACCAAAACAGGAACCGCATGAAAATATCCTGACAGGATCATCAGCTACTCCATCTGCTTTTACTGAATGTTTTATTCTTTCTTTGACCTCATGATTCGCTTCCTCCAGCACCTGTGTTGCTACAAGAGAATCGCCGCGGTCAAACCTTCCAAGAGTGATAGTACTCGAAGTCTCTGTACTGTTCATTGGAGGAGTGGAAGCTGACCATGAAAGTTCAACAGTTTCGCGCGATAACCGCCGTCCCTTATTCTCAAGCTTAATCTCTTTTTTCAGGTCTTCTTCGCTTGCTTCGCTGCCTTTTATTTCCCCGATCTTTTTTATCAATCCATGAATTCTTGCTGCAAGATATTTTACAGTCCAGTCTTTATCCTGGCTTATCGGGTAATCCAGGAGATACACAGGGACTTTGCGTTTACCGCTTCTGTAAGATTCGATAGCATATCCTATATCAGAGCAGCGCAGGCACAGGTATGGCGCGATCAGGTCAACAGGCACTATTTCCTGGTGAATTGCTTCTATAGCAGCTATCGGATTGTTGCAGGCATCGATAGAAACCGCTTTTCTCCCGCCTTCAAGGATTTTCATCACCCTGTTGCCGGCTTCCCTTAAACTCAACCCTTCCTGCATATCCCTTGCCCAGCCCCTGAGCGGTCCGGGTACGATGGGTATCCCTCCCGCAGCAAAATAAGGATCAACTGTTTGTCCTCCCTGCACATGTATGATAGGCGTACCCTCATTATGTGCTTTCAAAAGACGGTCCCGCAGCGTAAGGGAAAGATATCCCCTTTTGATCCCGCTGAAGAACTCCACATCCTTTGACAGCTGGCTATTATGGAATCTGCTCATACTGAACGCATGAGGAAATCTTCTCGGAGCCTCAATTGTCATAAAATCCCAGATCTCTGTTGCTGAAACATGGGTTCCATCCCTGAAATCCAGTCCTTTTGTTTCACTAAATCGCTCTTTTATTTCATCAGGATATGCAAATATTTTATCTTTATTATTTATTTCATTCATATTTTTATACCAGTTTATTTTTATTTTCTACATCACTCTGAAAATTTTTTATTGTTACGATATTGCAGAATCAATATCCCCTTTCCAGTATGTTGCCCTCTTTTCGATCCAGATAAGAATATAATTCATTGAAACACCAATTATTGAAAGTGTTAATATTCCTGCATACATGTCCGGGATGCGAAACATTAACTGGGAATCCTGGATAAAATATCCTAATCCTGATTTAGCAGCCAGCATCTCGGCGGCTATCACTACCATCACAGCAGATTTTGCAGATAGCCTTGCGCCGGCAATTATAGAAGGAAAAGATCCCGGAAGTATGATTTTCTTGAACAAATGATAATTCGATATCCCGAACGATTTGGCAGCCTTTATATAGAGAGGATCTACATTTTTTACTCCGCTTATTGTGTTAATCAGCATGAACCAGACTGCGGCATAAAATACCATTGCGATTTTTGATACTTCGCCAATCCCGAGCAGTAGAATAAATAACGGAAGCAGGGCAAATTGCGATGTATTTCTTAAAGTCTGCATGAACAAATCCGTATATTTCTCAAAACGCGTGTACCATCCCATAACGAATCCCAGCGGAATCGCAACAATAGCCGCTAACATGAATCCTATCAGGGATCTTTCCATACTTGCTTTGAGATGGAAAAACAATTCTCCGGACAGAGCTAAATTTTTCATGGCCAGGATCGTATCGGAAAATGGAGGGACGAATATGGAACTGACTACTCCGCTTCTGGGTAATATCTCCCATGCTATAAAAAACAAAAAAATAAGTACCAGGCCATGCGACCGTCCTATCACTCTTTCTTTCAGATTATTTAATCTCTTTTCCAGACGACTGGTTTCGATAGTTAGTTCCTTAAATTCTTCCTTATTACTGAATATTTCTCCTGACATAATTAACTCCTGGTTTTTTGATCATACAGTTCATATTTTGCTTACATTGAGGGCAAACCACAGGTTCAAGCCTCACTCTCAAGAATATTCTTATTTCTTATCAGCTCGACAAAAGCCTCGGCCCTGGTTCTTATTGCTTCAACGTCAGAGCCTGCATACTCTGTGTGTATCTCAAGCAGCGGCACACCTTCTGCTTTCAGTACGTTCTTTGTTTCCGCGGCTTTGAAGGAGAATGCGTCGCAGTAGCGCAATGTGTGATATAATACCCCCTGTGCCCTGTGGTCCCTGACAAGGCGCTTCAGGTTTTTGAGCCTCCTGTCTGTTTCCAGGTCCAGAAAAGGAAGCGCAGCATGCGGAACACGGTTGATATACGCATCTGCGATCCCTTTTATGGATGCTTCCCTGATATTTATATCAAGTGAAGGATTAAGACCTGACCACAGGTCATCACCCACTATTCTTCCCCCAACCTGCTCTATAATATTGATCAATTTTGTATCTCCTGGTGGAATTATGCTTCCTGATACCAGGATACGGGCATCTCCATTCAGCTTCCCGATTACCGGTTCACCATGTTTTTCTTTCAGTTCAGTTAGCAGTTCCTTCAACAATGAAAGGTAATTTTCCCTGTCAAGGTAGAATCCCGCATGTACCACATCGAAAACCTCGCGCCATTTTATGGGCTGGTGTCCTATTGCCTGGTATTTGTATAATTGTTTCAGGGATTTTCTTATGTCATTGTAGAGTTTGATGGATTCTGAGAGCTTATTCTCATCAAGTTTATTTCCGGAAAATTCTTCCAGTTTCTGTGTGAACGATTCCAGTTCTTTCCTGAAATATTCCTGCCCTTCAGGCTCAGAGAAATGCTTTGGTACTCCGAGTATCAGTGTGTTCACCTTAAAATAATGCTTTATAACCTCTGCCACACGGTATGTTTGCAGGCAGGTCGCATCTACTGCGACTATATCCGAATTTATGATATATGGATCCTGATTCCGGGCAAAAAGTCCCACAAGTTCTCTTGTATAAACGCAATTTTTTGTTGAAATATATCTGCCGCCGATTTCGACAAGCCTGTCATCTCCTCCTGCTCCAAGCCTTACCGGGATCAATCCAAGGGCATGGATGATCTCTTCAGGGATATTGTAATTGAACCAGCCTGCGACTTTTGCTCCTTTTTCTCTTGCTTTTACAAGCTCCTGCGGCCTGTCCTTTACAGCCTGGTTTATTTTTTCCAAACTTCCTAATACCATTTTCATACCTTTCCACTGTAGTTTCTTGCAAGCACTGCGGCCCCAAGCGCTCCCACTAACTGGGGATCATACTCAGGCGCCACTATTTTGGCTTTCAGCACCTCCTCAAGTGCGGATTTCATTCCTGTATTTTTTGCAACCCCTCCTGAGAAGAAGACATCACTTTCCACGCCCACGCGCGAGAACATGCCTGATACCCTGTTGGCAATGGCATGGTGTATCCCTTTGAGAATGTTCTCCGGTTTTTCTCCCCTGGCCAGGAGGGAAACAGTTTCCGATTCAGCAAAGACAGTGCATGTGCTGCTCATGGGCACGATTTCTTTTGCCTTTAGCGCCAGGGGACCAAGATCGTTTAATTTGACCTTGAACACGTTGGCCATCACTTCAAGGAATCGTCCCGTACCTGCGGCGCATTTATCGTTCATGGCAAAATCCACGACATTCCCATCCTTATCCAGGCGTATCGCTTTGCAGTCCTGTCCACCCATATCGATAATTGTTCTTGTGGTGGGATGCAGGTAATGCGCGCCTCTTGCATGGCATGTTATTTCGGTCACAGTCTTGTCTGCGTATGGCGCTGAGATCCTCCCATAACCTGTAGCGACGATATATTTCAGGTCTTCACGTTTCAGGTTTGCCGACTCAAGCGCTTTTTTGAGTGCGAGCCGCCCATTCTCTTCAGTATCTATTCCTGTCGGGATCAGGCTATAGCCAGCTATCGAGCCATTTGATATGATCACGGATTTGGTTGTCAGCGATCCCACATCTACTCCAGCAAATTTTGGTATATTATCTGATTTTGTTGTCATATTATCCTCCTGATAACCACTCTATTCCCTGTTCTTATAATACTCTTTAGAAACCAGCAACTGTCGCCTAATTTCTTCCGGATTCTGTATAGTTACGGCAATAATTTCCGGTTCAATTCTGTTTCCTGTTTTCCAAAAAAGTATAGAATGAAAGCGCACCGAAAAGCGGTACAAATGACAGGAAAATTGCCTGGACATTGAAAATATCCCCGATCATTCCTCCAAGCGTTGGTCCGAAAATAGAGGCAATACCCAGGCCACACGAAAAGACCCCTGCTATCTTACCTTTTTCTCCTTCAATATTCCCGACCTGGGTAAAAGTGATAAGAGTTATCATACCCCCGCCTATGCCAAGGACCACAGAAGCTATTGCCAGCATGGTGGTATCTTTACTCGTCCCCAATAGCACCAATGCAAGAATAGTTACAATAAAGCTTATCAGGTACAGGTGATTGTTATTCCTGCAAAGTAAATGACCGCAGAAAAAAACAACAAGGATCGTAGCTCCACCTTTCAATGATATTAACATAGCTGCAATTTCAGGAGAAAGACCCAGGTCCTTGATCACCAGGACAGTAATGAATGTGGTAAAAGTTACAAATATTGCACTGTTCAGGCTTTCTATAATGGTGGCAGATACTAAAGCCCTGTTTTTTACAAGTGACCTGTAATGATTTGAGGCATCTGTGAAACTTGGATTCTTTGGTTTGAACTGGGATTTGCTATTATGGTTTGTACGAGCAAGGATCACTATGAATGGCGCAAGTAAAAATGCACTTGTGAGTGCGAAATAGCTCGTAAAACCAAGAGCTATTGCAGCTATCCCTCCGATCACAGGACCAATGAACGATCCTCCCATGTTCATCGAGCCTTTGAACCATCCTCCTCTTTTTGCCCCAATAGTGTTCATGTTCTTGAAAAAATCAGCGCTAAGAGCAGTGGTCCTTAAAGTCCTGGCCATCCCGAAGAACAACATCACAAGCAGGAGAAGTATAATATTGGTAGCAAAGGAGAGCGACATGATTATTAAAGCTCCCAGGACAGCGCTTACAGAGTACATTTTTTTCGAGCCAAGATAATCCACCAGGAATCCAGCAGGCAGTACGATCAGCAAATCTCCAAGTCCTGAGATGCCTTTAATCAGGCCGATCTGGGTTGATGTTGCGTTCAGGCTGAGAGCGTATATCGGTAAGATCAAATTCATCATACCCATCGCGATCCCGGTACTGATATTTATGAGCATGAATTTAAGGATAAGACCATTAGCACCGGAAATCTTCATAGTCCAGAGTCTAAAGAGAAGATATATAGCAGTAATTAATTCAGCAAGTGTTGTCGTATTTATTCTGAAAGGCGAACATTAGAGGCAAGAAAAATCAATATGTTAAGACCCTTCAGCTTAACATTTCAATGAAAGATTCGATCCTGTTATGAGGTTGCTCGAGACCTTCTGCTGATGTAATCTCGGCTTCAATATTGATAGTCGGGACACCTGTTCTTTCTTTTATGATATCAGCGATCATCCTGGCTACGCCGGACTGATAGTTGCATCCCCATGCAAAATAGAAAATAGCTCCATCTGCTCTTGATTTTTTTACCTGCCGGGCAGTCCATTCAGCCCTTTCTTCGGTGGGTAGTTCATACGGGAACGATAAAATTGCTTCTGCCAGGTTCTCATAGGGATCACCTGTTTCTTTTACATCTGTGACAGCTTCGCTCCACCAGTCATCCTTGCCAATAATAACACCGCCTGCCCTGTCAACCCGTACGGCATTTGGTCCGACACAGGATCCGCATACCCAAAGCCTTACCGGGTCATCAGCCAGGCCGGTGCCTTTAACGCCGTGTTTGACCCTGTCTTTTGTCTCATCGCGCGTTTCTTCCAAAACATCAGTTGCTGCCGAGAAATCACCGCAGCCGTCTATACCAATAGATACGGTACTGCTGTGATCTACGCTGTTCGTAGGCGGAACTTTTGCTGACCATCTCAGTTCATAAGATTCACGCAGAAGCTGCCGGGCATGGTTTTCACGTTTTATCTCTTGTTTTAATTCATCTCTTAATTCTTCATCAGTGAGCTTTTTATTAGAAATTTTGTTAATTTTTGTTATCAGGGTTTCCAATTCTGTTATAAGGTACTCTTTTCTCCATTCACCCTGCTGCCCAACCGGAAAATCCACAAGATGGAGCGGAACGGTTGTTTTTCCGTGACGATGGGATTCGACAAGGTATGCCATGTCTGAGCAGCGAAGGCAAAGATAGGGAGCAACAAGATCAATGGGTACTAAATTTTCCTCAAGTGCTGCATGAGCCGCTATCTGGCCGCAGGAATCAACTGTCAGGGCTCTTCTTCCTCCTTCTAAGATGGACATGCCCCTCTGGTTGGATTGTCTCGTGTTCAGCCCTTCAACAATGTTACGGGCCCATCCATTCACGACTCCTGGCCTGACCGGTATGCTGCCTGCTGCATAGTAGGGTTCAACGGTCTGCCCGCCCTGTATGAATACTGCGGGAATGCCTTTTTTGTGTGACTCCATCAATCTATCCTTTAGGGTCAGATTAAGGTAATTGCGCTTGATGCCGCTGAATAAATTTGCATCAGTTGAGATGCCCCTGAAATAAATATTTGTATCAAAAGCGTTGGGAAATCTCACAGGCGCTTCCTTTGTCATGAAGTCCCATATTTCTGCAGCAGAAACCTGCCCCCCGTCACTAAATCTCAAACCATCGGTCTCTTTGAATGCCGGCCCTATTTCTTCAGGGTACCTGAATTGTGTTTTTGATTCGCTCATGCTTCCAACTCCAGAAGATTCTTGTTTTTTATTAACTCATTGTTATATCCTTTTATGAGAATAATCCATACTACACACTATTCTTATAATACAGTTTAGAAATCAGCAACAATAGCCATGTTTATTCCATAATCTGCATAGTTGCGGCAGTATTTTCCGATTCAATTCTATTTTTTCTTCTGTCTAAGAAAGTATAGATCGCCAGCATGCCAAATGGCACTATAAATGCAAGGAATATCGCCTGTACACCCAGGGCATCCCCTATCATTCCGGCAAGTGTAGGTCCTGTGATCGAACCCAGGGCGTTGCCAAAAGAAAAAAACCCCGCTATCTTACCTTTCTCCCCATCAATATTTCCAACCTCTGTAAAATTGATCAGGGTTATAAGACCGGTGCCTACGCCATTTACCAGAGAGGCTATACCCAGCGCGATAGAATCAGTCCCAATCCCTAAAAGAAGGAGCGAAAAGATAGTTGTAAGGTAAGCAAATAAATATAAACCATTATTGTTTTTCTGGAGGTATGTCCCCCCGAAGAATACAACAAACAATGTGGATACCCCTTTTATAGAGATAAGCGCCGCAGCTATGCCAGGGGATAGACCCAGGTCTTTGATCGCCAGCACGATTATAAAGGTTGTAAAGGTCATGAAAAATGCGGAATTCAAACCATTTTTTATAGTTGCGCTAACGAGGAGCTTATTCTTCGTAAGAGACTTATAATGGTTTGAAGTATCAATGAAGCTAATAATCTTTGGTTTTACCGGAGAGGTATTTTCGCGGTATAAGCGGGAGGATATTATAATAAGCGGTAAAAGCAGGAATGCGCTCGTTAATACAAAATAACTTGTATAACCCATGGCTAAAATCGCTATTCCCCCGATTAACGGACCGATTAACGCCGATCCTATGGTTATTGAGCCCTTAAAAAAGCCGGCTTTACTGACTCCGATAGTGTTCATATGTTTAAAAAAATCAGCATTGTTTGAGGTTGTCCTGATAGTTTTCGCTATCCCGTAGAACAACATTATTAACAGGAGAAAACTGGCATTGGTTGCAAATGAAATGGAAATTATTATCAAAGATCCGAATATACAACTTACAGAATACATCTTTCTTGAGCCAAAATAATCTATAAGAAATCCGGCAGGTAGAACTATCAGCAAATCCCCTATCCCTGTAAATCCTTTTATCAGGCCGATTTCAATAGAGGTTGCATTGAGACTGAGTGCATATATGGGAATGATAAAATTCATCATTCCAACAGCAATCCCTGAGCTGATGTTCACAAGCATAAAATTGATGAGAAGCTCATTTCGCTCAAAAAATTCCATGGCTAAACTCTGAAAAGAAGATATATAGTGTTATAGAAATCAGCAAGTGTTGTCATATCTATTTGGAAAAACGAATGTTTGTGGCAATGTTCCCGTATCGGTTATCAAATCCTTCATCTGGATATCAGGAATATCCCTGTCCGGGCAAAAAAATTTGGAAACATATTTATCATCCTGTTCTCCATAATAAAAGCTGAGCTTTTTATTTTTATATTCCTCTTTCTGCAATAATTCCTGAAATCCGATATACTCATGAAATGAAGATTTGGAGTTTCATACCATTCGTAGGGAAGCGATTGGGTAACTGGTGTCTGCCCTTTGAAAAATACCTGAAAGCGCGCCTTATAATGTGCGAAGTTGGGAAAACCGATAATGACTTCCTTCCCTACTCTTAATGCTTCCTTTAAAACCATATCCGGTTTTTTCACCTGCTGGAGACTCTGGTTCATAATGACATAATCGAATGACCGGTCGCCGTATTCCGAAAGCCCGTTATCTATATCCTGGTGTGAAACCCCGATCCCCAGGGCAACACATTCATATATTGCTTTCTCATCTATTTCGATCCCATGAGCCCTGACATCATTTTCCCTTATCAGGATAGAGAGCAGCTCACCTTTATGGCAGCCAAGATCCAGCACCGATGAGCCCGGTCTCACCATATCCATGATGATACTATAATCCAGTTTAAGAGAATCATTACCATATCCAGCCATGTTCATCCGCTATTCGTATCCGTGGACATTTTTCAGAAAATGCCTGATCAGGTGCGTCTCTTCATCCACTTCAAGCAGAAAAGCATCATGACCGTAAGTAGAATTTATCTCACAATACGTAGCCTCGACTCCTGCCAGTTTGCAAACCTTGAGGATTTCATTTGACTGGTAAACCGGATAAAGCCAGTCTGACTTAAATGCCATTATCAGGAATTTCGCAGTAATACCATTAAAAACTTCTAATAAAGTTTTCCCATTAGAAAGATCAAAATAATCCAGGGCTTTGGTAATATAAAGGTACGAGTTGGCATCGAATCTCTTTACAAAAATATCGCCATGATGATGGAGATATCCTTCCACTTCAAAATCAGCGCCAAATTTTGATAACTTTTTCCCATTTTTAAAACGCCTTCCGAACTTCTCACCCATGGAGGTATCGCTCATGTAAGTGATATGACCCACCATACGTGCAATAGCAAGCCCTTTTGCCGGGATTTTTCCTCCATAGTAATTTCCTCCCTTCCAGTCAGGATCAGCTATTATCGCCTGTCTTCCCACCTCGCCGAATGCGATCTGCTGCGGGGAATGTTTCAGGGTCGTGGCAATAGGGATCACGGATTTCACCCGATGCGGAAAAGATGCCGCCCATTGTAAGGCTTGCATTCCGCCCATCGAGCCGCCCACAACACTCAAGAGTTTTCCGATACCAAGATAGTCGATCAGATGCCGCTGGGCATTTACCATATCTTTTATTGTGATTACGGGAAAATCAAGCGCATATGGCCTTTTCGTCCCGGGGTCGATAGATGATGGGCCTGTCGAACCCATGCAGCCTCCGAGTACATTTGAGCATATTATAAAGTATTTATCAGTATCAAATGCCTTGCCCGGTCCTATCATAGTATCCCACCATCCGGGTTTATCCGCTCCTCTATGAAATCCCGCAGCATGAGCATCGCCGGAGAGCGCATGAAGAATAAGGATCGCATTGGTCTTCCGGGTATTGAGCTTCCCGTATGTCTCATAAGCAAGAGTAACAGGCCCAAGTCTCTCTCCAGACTCAAGTACCAGTGCATCCCGGGCAGCGAAGTTATAGTATTGTGTATCTACTATTCCTATTTCTCCGGAATGTATGCCTCTGGTATGTGTTCCTGTATGCCTGATCTCTGTATCCCCAGCTGCGGCAACCTGGCTCATAATTATAACTTTTGGAACTATTTTACAGCTGCTTTTAATGCCTGGTCAATATCAGCTTTTATATCATCCGCATTTTCAAGACCGATAGAAAGCCGGATATAATCTTCGAAGACTCCTGTTTCTTCCTGTTCTTTCCGGGCCAGTTGCTGATGTGTTGTGGAAGCAGGATGGATTACAAGGCTTCTTGCATCTCCGATGTTGGCAAGATGAGAGAAGAGCTTAACTGAATCAATGAATTTTTTTCCTGCTTCGTAGCCTCCTTTTATGCCAAAACCGACAATACCGCCGTAATGACCGTCCAGGTATCTGGATGCGATCTTATGATTTGGGTTATCAGTCAGGCCGGGATAGTTGACCCATTTGACCAGGGGATGCCCTTTGAGGAATTTTGCTATCTCAAGGGCATTGTCAGAATGCTTATTTACTCTTAATACAAGAGTTTCAAGTCCCTGTAAGAACTGGAATGCGTTAAATGGGCTCAATGCAGGGCCTAAATCCCTGAGAAGCTGTACTCTTACTTTTATTATGAAAGCCACATTTCCAAGCCCGGGGAAATTACCGAATGTATCCCAGTATTTCAATCCGTGATAGCTTGGGTCGGGCTCAGTAAATTCCGGGAATTTGCCGTTCCCCCAGTTGAACTTACCCGAATCAACAATTACACCGCCTACTGATGTCCCATGTCCCCCAATGTACTTTGTGGCAGAGTCTACGACTATGTCTGCCCCATGGTCTATTGGCCTGGCGATACCCACTCCGACTGTGTTATCAACAACAAAAGGTATGCCTGCATCGTGCGCTATCTTTGCGATGGCTTCAAAATCGGGCACATCCAATTTTGGATTGCCGATCGTTTCTGCATATATTGCTCTTGTCCTGTCGTTAATTGCTTTTTTGAATTCATCGGGTTTTGCAGAATCAACGAATTTTACCGTTCGTCCCAGTTTGGGGAATGTATGATGAAATAACTGGTATGTTCCGCCATAAAGATTATTTGCTGCAACTATCTCATCGCCCACCCTGGTGATAGCAAGAAGCGCAAGTGTCTCTGCAGCCTGGCCTGAAGCTACTCCAAGTGCCCCTGTCCCGCCTTCGACGGCAGCGATCCTTTTTTCAAAGATATCGGTCGTAGGGTTCATTATCCTTGTATAGATGTTCCCGAATTCTTTGAGAGCAAAGAGATTTGCCGCATGTTCTGAATTTTTAAAAACATACGATGTTGTCTGATAAATTGGTACAGCCCTTGCACCTGTAGCCGGGTCGGGATTCTCCTGTCCAACGTGTAATGCTATTGTTTCTAATCTATTTTTTGCCATTTTCTGTTCCTTCTTATTGTATATTTGTTAGATAAGTGATGGACGAGTATTCTTAAATATCCAGAGAATAAGGCGATAATTGCTGGGTTTGTTTCAAAAACAGAACGATTGAGGCAAAAAGCTTCAATAAAGAATATTCATTTTCTTGATATGTAAATTTCCTTTCCCGACATGGTTTTTAATTTCTTTTTTAGTTTTACAAGTTGATACCATTTGTATTGTGACATAACACTGCATGTCACCAGACCGAGCACAATCAGGTTTTGCATCAAGTAAATATTACTTTCATCTAATGTTAATCCCAGGATATCTTTCATTTGTATTATTGCATTCAGTAGAAACAGGAGACATCCGAAGGAGAGCAATATCCAGATATCCCTGAAGAACGATTCATTAAGAAATGCTTTAGCGCCCAATGTTTTTATATCTATTCGCGATCGCAATATGCTGGTTGTATAAATAACAAGATAAGCTCCTGCAATGGCCAATAGTATTGTAATTTGCTGGATAAGCGCTTTTATTGTGAACATCTTTATACCACCTTTTCTGTGTAATAATTTTCTTAACCCGGATAAGTTCTTAACTTATTTTTATCGTTTTTACGATGTTCTACCATATATATTCTGAGCATGTAAACAATTTTGTATTGTATCATATGTTACCGTTATAATTGCGAATAATTTTATATTAGAGTATAAAGGCAATTTATTCCTTCTATGTTACAGGATCGGAGGATTTCTGCATAAAATAGCCTGTTTAAGAGGTTTAAATATGTATGTCTGATTATTAGTTTATGCAGCTTCTGGCCTAAGTGAAATGTGCTAGGGAGTCACATTTCACTTCCTATCGCTCCATGCCGTTCTTTATTTCTTATAATATAGATTGTATTCGTTGGTGTATATATCAGCAGGTTTGAACTGCCCTTCTTTGATCTTCCCGTCCTTTACCAGCCAGTCTATCCAGAACTGCGCATCGCTATCCGCAAGGAGCGCGTGGTCTCTTACTCCGAAGCCCTTCCAGTATTTTGCAAGGTCAGGATTCCCGCCTTTATCTTTGAGTATCCTGACAGCCAGTTCCTGTGATTCTTCTGGATGTTCTTTTGCCCAGTCGGCTGCCTTTGCTATACCCTCTGTAAGGCGCCTTACAGCATCTGGCTTCTCCTTCAGGAACTTCTCTGACGTGAAAAGCACGCAGTGTGTCTGGTCTCCAATAATATCGTAATCCGAGAACAGCACTCTTACACCTTTCCCTTCTTCTATCTTGTCCACAACTACACCGAGCGGGGCGACAACATCCACCTGACCCTGTTTGAGCACCTGCTCATGTTTTGAAATGCCAATTGTTACAAACTGTACCTGGTCCGTGGATATTCCGTTTCGAGCGAGATATTCACGTGTAACATAATCAACATGCGCACCCGGTATATTTACAGCGATCTTCTTTCCGGCAAGATCTTTTGCATTCTTTATACTGCTGTTCTCAAGTACGATCCATTTTGATAAGAAAGGGGTTCCCTTATACCAGCTTTCTGGCGAATTGCCCATAGGAGCTGCAAACGCCGTAATTTCACTCCCCCTGGTTCTGGCGTTTATTATTGCAACCCATGCAGAATGACCTATATCTGTGCTGCCTGAAGCAACTGCCAGTATATCTTCGGGACCGCCGGTATATGAGCCCTCACGGATGAGATTTATGCCCTCAAGATATCCAAGTTCTTTTGCAAATTCATAAGGTTCAATAATTGTACTGGAAGACAGGTATCGTATCGTAATATCTTTCTGTGATCCGGTATCGCTTACTTGCGTGGTTTTTGTTTCCTGTTTAGGTTCAGCCGTTGTTTCCTTGATCCATAAAAGGCCAGCCGTCAATATTAAAGCAATGCCAATCAGGATTGTCGCAGTTTTTATATTTGTATTCATTTTAATTTCTCCTTATGTTATCGATATTTCTTCCTTCCATTTCGTAGTAGTTTTCTCAAGCCAGACAAGAGAATAATTAGTGATCAATCCAAGAAGCGCAAGCATAACGATCGCTGCATACATTTCAGGTATCATGAAATTATATTCCCAGTTGATCACTGAATACCCCAATCCCGATTTAGCCCCGATCATCTCGGCTGCCACAAGAACGATTACAGAATGAGTTGCGCTGAGCCTCAAACCGGTGATTATTGATGGCAGGGATGAAGGTATGACAACTTTCCTGAATAATGAAATTGAGGACGAACCCATTGAACGGGCGGATTTTATCAGCAGGGGATCAACACTTTTCACACCGTTGATGGTGTTCAGTAATATCGGCCACTGTGCACCCCAGAATATTACAGCGATTTTTGATACTTCCCCTATCCCCAGAAAAAGGATGAATACCGGAAAAAGGGATAAGGACGAAGTCTGCCTTAGCGTCTGCACCAGACCATCCGCGATTTCTTCAAAGTCTCTGTACCATCCCATGAAAAAACCAAGTGGTATCATTATTATCGTAGCAAGACCCAGTCCTGTAATAGCACGCTGGAGGCTGATGCTTGTATGGGTCCACAGTTCACCTGATACTGTAAGCCTCACAAGTGCTGCAAAAACTTCTGATGGCGGTGCAAAGTATGCTTTGCTGATTATGCCGCTTGCAGGCAGCAGTTCCCATAAAAGGAAAAAAACAAGCAGGGCGATGACTTTCCTAAGAGAACGCTTCAGGCCTGGCTTCTTCCCTGACAATGTTGCCCACCTCCTTTCTCAGTTCAATAAAATCCCCGGATGTCCTGGAATCCCCAGACCTTGGCCTGGGCAGTGGAATGTTGATCATCCGTTTAATTTTACCAGGGCGTGCTGACATGATAGCTACCCTGTCAGCCAGAAATACAGCTTCTTCAATGTTATGGGTGACAAATAACACAGTTTTTTTTGTTTCCTCCCAGATGCGCAAAACCTCACCCTGCAGCGTATCTCTTGTCTGTGCATCAAGAGCTGCGAAGGGTTCATCCATTAATAAAATAGCAGGATCATAAGCAAAAGCTCTTGCTATCGCCACGCGCTGCTTCATCCCGCCGCTGAGTTGATATGGATAATGATCCTCAAAGCCAGAAAGACCCACAAGAGAAATGTATCTTTTGCATATCTCATATCTTGTTTTCCCGGGGATACCTTTTTCTTCAAGCCCATACGATATGTTTTCTGTTACGGTTCGCCATGGGAACAGCGCATAACCCTGGAATACAATCCCCCTGTCATGATCCGGGCCGTTTACCGCTTTTCCGTCTATGTAGATGTTTCCGCATGATGGCTTTATCAGGCCGCCCAGGATCTCAAGGAATGTTGATTTCCCGCAGCCGCTCGGTCCAACGATGGCGAGGAATTCACCTGTCCTGACCTCAAGGTTTATTCCACCAAGTGCTTCCACACAGCCGTTCTTTCCGTTTTTGCTTTGGAAGACCTTCGTTATGTTCTCTACCTTCACTTTTATCATGTTCTTCCAGCCATCTCATCAAAATACAGATAATTCCGCGACAGGGGAAGCTCTTTCAAATGATCTTCAGTATAACCGTATTTCTGCCAGATATCAACAAGCTTCCTGCTCAGGTCAAGATGCCATGAAGGTTGAGGTGTCCTGTGCCCTTCCAGCTTTGAACCCGGGTTAGGTGTCCATGGCATGGGGAAAGCAAGTACATTCTTTGATGCAAGATATTCTGCACCTTTCAGGAATGATTCTTTCGACTCAAGACCTGAGACGAACATAGACCGGACTTTTCCATGCCCGAATATCCTGCCTGCATATTCCAGGGCTTTGCGATAATTATCCCAGCCGATAGCTCTTGCTTTTCCAGGGCAGATGCCTGCGAAAAGGTTCCTGTCCCATACTTCGAGGTTAAATGCAACCGAATCAAAACCTGCTTTTTTTAAGTTTTCGATCTTCTTAAGGTCAGTGGGAGCCGATATGACCACAGTACCTGGCACATGGTCATCTCCTGTACGCTCTTTTACCTCTTTTGCAACCTCAATATAATATTCATGTTCCTTTCCGTTCGGATGCATTCCGCCTGTCAGGAGAAGCTTATCTACAGCGTCTTCTTCGAGAGCTGCCTGGAAAGTTTCTCCGATATGTGCAGGTGTTTTCAAACCGATTACATCGCCGTTATATGTTTTCTTTGTATGCACAAGATTGCAGAACCAGCACTCTTCATTTGTTCTATAATAATTGCAATAGTTACTGTACGCTACGATAAGCGCATCTTTTGATACGTTCTGCCCGATCCGGGACATGAGAATCTCATCAGAGGTCTTTTTATCATAGAATCCAGGTCTCCTGTTGTATTTCACATCAAGAACATATTTTCCATTGTACTCAAGAAAGAGCGAGCCGTTGTTCATTTTTACAATAAAAGGCGAAGCGCTGTTCTTTTTGAATGGTACGAGCATCTTATCCTCGAATATGATCTCGGCGGGAAGTTTCTGGTGCTCATGCGATTCAAGGTCAAAGTCAAAGACACCGTGTATCTGCTCCTTATATTTTTCTCCCACGCCAGGAAGGGCAGAAGCGTCTATGTTTACGCCGTCCACTAATAGCTCTGCTTTAATTTCCAGTGCGCCAAGCTTCCTTCCGTTTACCTGATATTTATTCATTAAGCCATGAAAGGGAAGGATAGTATATGGATGTAGATAAATCAGCAAGTGTTGTCGTGTTTATTCTGAAAAAAGAAAGATTCAGGCAATATATCTTAGATTTTCTTACCTGCCGGGCATGCTATCATGCACTGGCTGCATGCTGAATATCCATACATGCTGTTGTGAGGCTTAATGACATCGTTGCATTTTTCCCACGCGATGCCCTCATCTGAAAGAGCTTTTCCCGGACATGCTTTGATGCATGCCTGGCATGATGGCGGACACAGTTTTTCTGCTTCATTTTTCGTAATTTTCTTATCGGGGTCAAGAATAGCATCAGTTATCACTGCGGCTACACGCTGCCTGGGCCCAAAGCGCGGTGTTATAAGAAGACGGCTCTTGCCGAGTATCCCAAGCCCGGCTTCAACAGCGGCGTGTCTTGTTGATATGCCAAACAGTTTAGGATATATGTTCATATAATCCCCGCTTTTCCTGAGTTCCGGATCAAAGTTGCCTATCCTGTGTGGCACAACGACTGCGCTGTATCCGTGATCGTCAAGAAGCCGCCCAATATCATAAGCGATCCGGTTATGATACATGTTCAGTGTAATATGGTGCAGTGCCGATAGCAAGAGGTTTGGTCTGATAGTATCCGGAAGCACACGCACACCGACCACTATCACTGATCTTGCACCTGGAAGCAGGTTTTCCGGACGTTTCTCTTCAGGATACTTTTCAAATCTGTCTATGCTGGCAATCCCTGTGAGATCAGCGCCAGCATTTTTAGCTGTTTTTTTTATTGTACCTGATGATATGCTCATTGAATATCTTTATTGAACAGCCTGGCGATTATTTCCAGTATCCTGAAATCAAAGAAATTATTCGTATGGGAAGGCGATACCACAATTGCTGTATCAGCACCCCTTCCATTTGCGCCTGTGCCGCCAACTGCGATGGTTTTTCCGGGAGGGATCGCGCCTCCGTCAAGGGCCATGATCGCTATTTCAACACAAACCTTCATGCCAGGACCGAAAAGAGATTTGAGGGATTCCGCCAGGACTTCGCTATGGGAAACACCTGAAAACTTCGTTGTGAAACTCTTTTCCAGGCCGGAAAGAGCATGCGACTGCTTAATAACCCCGATATCCAGTTTTTCTAACTCCGCGAATATTTTCGCATCAAATTCCCATACACCGGGTGTTCTGGAACCAGGGTGCGTGGAAACGATTACCAGATTTGTCTCTTTTCCCAGACGCTTTGCGAATTTCAGCCCGGTCCTGCCGCTTGTGCTGGCAACAACCACGCTTTTGATATCGCCTTCTTTTAACCTGTCCTGGACAAGATTGATAACCTCATCTGTATTTTCTGCACCTGCTTTTTCGAAATATGTTATTGATTTTTTTACCATTTTTATTCTTCCTAATATTTAGAAGTGAGTGATTTTTCCGGCTACCATTTATCTCCAAATAGGAAATGGCGTATATCACATTATGGATATCAGCAACTATCACCGCAAAAGTTCCAATTTCAGTATAATAAGGGTAGTATTAATCTTGCAGCGCGTAAATACTCAGTCCCTGTCCAAAATATGAATCATATACATGTTGATATACCACATCGCATTTGTGTTGAAATAATTCCTTAGTATAGATTCCTGGAAGTCCCTCATCCAAAATCACTTCGATGGATTGTCGAACAGCAGCCCTCGATTGCTGCCGTTTTCTCCAATCAAGTACAAGTTTCTCCCGTTGAAGTGCTTCCAGGATATCATGTGCCACTTTCTTGACCTCCTTTTCTTCCTTCTTGCTCAAGGTCATCTCTGGTTTCGTCAGCAGATCGAATATTGCCAGTTCTTCTTCTGTAAGATTCTCTGCTATTCCTCTCTTTTCTTCTGCATTAAGTCCCTGTGCGAATTCTACAAGCTTTTTGAAGAAAGCTTCCACATTATGGGAGCCTGAATTGTAATCATCGATCAGTTTCTGGAACTTCTCCAGGTAATTCACACGGCTTTTATTCAAGCGAACCATTTCCACTAATTTGCGATTGATGGCTCCCCTGAGTTTTTCTGTCTCAATCCGTTTATGGCTTTTCTCAAATTTAGCCTTCAGCACTTTAAAGTCTATCTGGCTTAAAATTTGATTTTTTCTTCAAGTTCCTTTTTCCCGGATTTTTTGCATTTTACCAGCTTAGCCTGTAAATCTTTATGATACGTTTTCCAATACTTTTGCACCTTATCGTACATTCGAACAGCAGTTGCTTTGTCTATGGAAACGACCATTGCCTTCCCAAATTGTCCCCGTCCCATGAAGTGAGAGACGATGTCCTCACATATCTTTTCCAGCCGATCATCTCTTGTAATCAGATGGTACTCACGTGCGAACTCGCGCTCAAGTTTATTCTCCTGGTCTGGATCGAGTTCGGCCTCTTCGATAAGAAGCTGAAGATCTTCGTTCAATTCCTTGTTGGCCAGTTGAAGCTCTGGTATGCGATTTTCATAATAAAGCGCAAGTGTGGCACCATCATCTATGGATTGCTTGAAGTTGTAGACGCTGATATAGTCCCCGAAAACATCTTTTGTCTTTTCTTCTCCAAAAATGAGAGGCGTTCCTGTGAAAGCGATAAATGCTGCTCCGGGAAGGGCATTTCGCATGTTCAGGGCAAGGGTATCATACTGGCTGCGGTGCGCCTCGTCAGTGATGACAATAATATCTTTACGAGCTGAAAGATCAGGATAGGTTTCACCCTTCTTTTTGTGGAATTTCTGGATCAGGGTGAATATGTAGCGGTGGTCTTCACGCAACAACTGCTTCAAGTGTTCTCCGCTATCTGCCTGCACCTGCTCCTCAGTCACGGCGCCTGTGCCGGCAAAGTTCTTGTATATCTGGTTATCCAGTTCCTGCCTGTCAGTCACGATAACGAATGTAAAATTTCCGGGAATTTTTCGAAGCACTTTCTGCGAGAAGAAGACCATGGAGTAGCTTTTCCCGCTGCCCTGTGTGTGCCAGAAGACACCGAGGCGCCCTCTATTATTTTCGATCTGGTTCAATGCCTCCGTAGCGTTATTTACACCAAGATACTGGTGGTTCTTCGCAACCAACTTCACTATCCCGCCGCTGGCTTCACTGAACAGCGTGAAATTTTCAATAATATTAAGAAGGTGCGCCGGCTCGCATGTTCCCCGGATCATTGTATCCAGTGGAACAATCCCTTCCTCGCCTTCGCTGTTTATCTTTTTCCACTCTGCAAAGTGCTCCCACCGGGCAGTCATACTGCCTATTTTGCTCTGGCTGCCATTTGAAAGGATAATTAAGCCGTTATACCAGAATATCTGCGGTATTGCGTTCTTGTAGTCGCGCAGGTTATCCCTGTATGCATGTTCCAGACGCTTGTGCGATGCCTTAAGTTCGATGAAGATCAGCGGCAAACCATTGACAAAGCCAACAAGGTCGGCACGGCGCTTGTACATCTCACCCGACACCCAGAACTGCGATGCAAGGAAGAAGTCGTTATTGGAAGGCTCGTTCCAGTCGATTACCCGGACATTTTCAACTGTCTCTTCGTTTTCTTTACCCCGGAACGAAACTTTCACGCCGTTCTTGAGTAAATGGTAAACATCGCGGTTGGCATTTGCAGGGCTCATGACGCTGCGGTCGCGTTTCAGTTCTTCGATGGCAAGTTCAACGGCTTCCGATGGAAGGTCGGGATTCAGGTGCACAAGAGCGGCGCGAAGGCGAGGAAGGAGGACTACTTCGCTTGTGGTTTCGCGTCCGAGTGTGCCGTGTACACCGAATTTTTCATGGAAGCAATTGGCGGTCTTCCAATTAAGCTCGCTGAAGAGTTCTATGGCTGGCTGCTCTACCAGTGAATCTTCGGAGTAGTCGCTCATTGCCATTCTTTATATTAGATGGATTTTTAAATATATATCAATTGTTGTCTCATGCCGTCGCCGCAAGCGCACCTTTAAGCGATACATTCAATTCACTCATCTGCACGGTCTTCGAGGCGTCCAGTATCTCTAATTCAAGTATTTTCTTCTCCTTTGAATAATGTACGATAATCCCTTCAGCAAGGTCAACGGAATCCACTGGTATACCTTCTCTGAGTCGTATTATCAGCACATCTGCGTCAGGAGAGTATTTTATCTGCAAATTTTCCACCTCCTTTAAAATATCTTTTCGCTGTTGGATAATATACCGTTATGAGAACCGGTAAATTAATATCATATTCATAGACTGCTCTAATTATATGTCCATTATATCTTTTATGAGCAATAAATCTATTATTATGACCGATCACAACTTCTTCCGGAAATAATAAAGTCTCAAGTACTTGTTCAGGTTTTAAATTCCATACGACGATGCGGTCTAATGAGTGCCATGTAAGTAACAATTCAACTTCTTTGGCTCCAACCTCGATATTATAAAGCCTGCCTTTTGTCCTGTCTTCAGTTCCAATAATTCTTAGCTTCATTAACCTCTCTTAGAAATAATATTAAGCTCAGGATCAACAATCCACCCTTCAAGCTCAAATCCCTCTGGAATACCATATGCATTTTCTTCCTGTTCAAAAGCCCATCCAGCTTGAATTGCGCAAAGCAAAGCATCGAGATAATCACCGGCAGGGTCATTGATAATTTTATTCGCTAAATATTCGTCAAATTTCACACGGAAGCCATAGTAAAATCTGATACAATCTGAATTCAATTTTTTCACGATCTCTCGCCGCGCATCTTCCAATAATGGAGTTTGCTTCTTTATAGTGTCACTTTTGTATTGAGGTTTGTAGATTAATTTCTTGGCAACAAGTTTTGGATACGCTTCAACTACGATCCTATTACTTCCATTTTCATTGCATGGGAGAATATTTACCCCTGAATTCAACAACCGCCGTGCACCTTCAAAGAACATCTTACCAACAGGAGGTCTAATTATATTCATCGGACTAATCGATTCTGCAATCCTGTCAGTCTCACGTTTTAGATGTTTTTGTCCTTCAGGTTGTTGTTTACAATATATTTTTATTTGTGCTTCAAAATTATCCTTTCCCATTTTATCTATTGCCCTGACATATGCTTTCCATGAGTGTAGCCATTTCAAATCGTCTATTAATTCTTTTGGCTGTCCAAATGGAAAGTCCATTCCTGCTATCCAATCTGTTCCATTGGCGAGAAATTCATCAAACTTCTCAAAGGTTTCCAGATTATTTATGCCGTTAAGATGCAAATATCCATTTTCAAGTGTGCAATCTGCACATGTAATAGGTTTTCTTTTACTCGGCGCGCTGGTGAAGTCTATGCCAAAGACTTTCATGCTGCCTCTGCTGGGATATTTATATCGAGCTTTTCCATGTCCACTTCGCCTGAGATGAGCTTGGGCAGCAGCAGGTCGCGGGTGCGGCGGAGGTTGGTCTGTCTAAATAGTGAAATAGCTATTCTTTCCAAGATTGGCTTGACTGTTCGGTTGATTTTTGATCTTAACTCTTCAGGCGGCATAACAATAGGCATATTTTCTAATGCTCCATCCCATACAGCATAAGGTATTGTGGTTCCTCGTGATTGCTTGCTGGAATAAGATACTGTAGATTCTTCAAAAAGGGTTAGCACCGCATAAGAATAGTTAATTTCCTCTATTGGACGTAGAACAAAACAGGTTGAACGAGTAGTACCATCAAATGGAGCCATAACAACTTTATGAAAATATGAACGCATTGCACCAAAAAGTATATCATATTTTTTAAATGAAAATAAGCTACTTTGTGCTTCACTTCCGGGTTTACTTTCCAACAATGCTAGAGATTTTCGTGGTAAACAGTCAATCGGAACATAGGGTAAATCAAGAGTTTGTGGTCCTGGTATTACTGATATCCTAACGTTTTTGACTATATCCCCTAATTTCTTAATTTTCCACCCCTCCGGCACCATCCCAAGCTCCGACTCCACCATCCTCACCGTCTCATGCCCCGGAAACCGAAACTTCACGAACCACTCGCGATAGAGCGCCTGCGTCATCTCTTCAAGGATTTTGATGCGCCGCGTGTTGTTCTCGATGAGGTCGTCGTAGGCGCTGAGGATGGCGGCGATTTTGCGCTGGGTGGGGAGAGGGGGCACTAGAAAATCGAAAGTTAATAATTTATCAAGGCTAAGGTTATCTTGCGTTGTTCCCTTCGAAACATTTTGCATCCGTAACTTCATCGTATCCATGCAATATTTTACAAAGCGCACATCCGCTTTTTTTGGATCAGCAACGAAGCCAACGATACTATCTGGAAAGCATGCCTCAATTTTAAGGATTGCAGTTTCCGCAATGTTAGCGGCTATCGTTATTAAAAGCGTTTCTGGCCTCCATAACTTACTTTGGGACAAGCCATTTTCGTTATATGTTTGGCTATACTGCGAGATGTATAGATTCGCAGCTTTAACCTCACCAGTCTGGATGAAAGGATATTTGCCCCCATACAAAGATGGATCATCTCTTGGGCGATGCTTTGATTTGCCTCTTCCAATGAAACCCAAATCGTCAAGTTTTCTATAATTCCAACCAGGTTTTAGAACAACATTCATCTTCCCACCCCCTCTGGTAGCTTCGCAATCTGTTGCCGCGCCACAAGCGAGTTCATAAGATCCGACAGGATAACAGGATTAACAGGATTAAAAGCATATCCTGTAAATCCTGTTAATCCCGTCTGAAAAATCACATCAATAAAAAACCGCAGATGAACGCTGATAAACGCAGATGTACTTGCGCCGGATGGCGGATTTTTCAGAGAAGGGCAGACGTGATGGAACACGGATTTCACGGATAACACAGATGCACACGGATTAAAATTATCCGTGAAAATCCGCGCAATCCGTGTCATCCGTGTTCTAAACTGCTGCGCTTTGCGTCCTTTGCGGTGGGCAGCGCCAAAATACGTTATGGAAAAGAGCCTGTCACTAAAGAAACTTGTAAAATCCGTTACGGCTTCTCTAAACCCACATGCGACCATCATTATACCCCTTCCAGAAGCTTCGCGGCATGAATTAAGATGAAACGGTTTTCGCACTAATTTTTCCAGGCATCAGTCCTTTCTTTTTTCGGGCGGGCACATCATCAGCATATTTATACGAAACGATCTTTGTTTCATGAGGCCCTTCCCACTCGTCTGGTTTGATAGGCGATGCTTCTATATCTTTTATCGCCTTTTCTCTCTCTTCTTTAGTGTATTTTTTCATTGATACTACTTTTTACATCTTTCCCTATATAAATTCTTATAGCCATCCGAAGGCTCATAGGCAGTAAGCAGATAAAAGCTCTGAGTAGATTGCTGTATCAGCACCACCATAAGGATTTTGCCATGAGATTCACCCAATATAGTATATCTTGTTTCTCCAGCGGTCTTAATCTTCCTGGAATAGGTCAACCCATTAAGTACATTAAAAACATCGGAAATGCTCACACCATGCCTTTTTATATGGTCTTCAGCATCAGGTCCCGCTATTAACTCAATCTTTTTCCAGTGAACCATTTAAGCCTGAATAGTTTACACCTGTTTTAATACTTTCGAAATAGGTATAAAATCTATTAGTGTTACAATTGCTTAATTTGCCAGACAGTGTATAGCAATTCTGAAAACTAAGGTAAAAACTGTTTCATATTTTGTAGATTCTGCTCTGATGCGCGCGGATTTGCAGTATCCGTGGAAATCCGTTCGATCCGTGTCATCCGTGTTCCAAACTGCGGCTGTGCTTTGCGTTCTTTGCGAACTTTGCGGTGAGCGGTGCCAAAATGAGGATGAGATAGCTTCCTCATGAGCCTTAAATGATACTTCATATTTCTCGCACCAATGGTGAGAGAATTACAATGTAAGAGAATTCTGCAACCATTTGCTGCAGTTTTTCATCAGGGGTAAATTTCTGCCACCATTGGTGGCATAAATAACGAATATAATTGGACGAACTTAATTTGGCAGACAGTGTCTGCTGATTTCTGAAGATGATGTGAAAAACCAACATGTTTTTAAAATTGCTAATTGCACTCATTGTACCTCTAACAATTTGGATACATTCTCCGATATCCGCCCTTCCAGTTCCCGCGCCTCAACATTAAGCGTTTCAAGCTCCTCATTCAACTCTTCCAATCTCTCCTTGAAATCAAAATCATCGGCCTCACGCTCAGCCACACCCACATAGCGACCAGGATTCAGGCTCCAGCCCTGCGCTTCGATCTCTGAAAGCGCAGCTACTTTGCAAAGACCGGGAACATCAACATACTTACCCTCCGGGAACTTCTCTTTCAACGTCGGCACACTGCCGCTCGTTGTTTCCGGCTGCTCACCTCGATAGAGCCGCACGATGTTAGCAAGAAACTCAATCTGGTCAGGAGTAAAATCCCGATGAGCGCGGTCAACCTGATAGAAGATGTGCCTTGCATCCAGAAAGAGGACTTTGTCCTTGCGCGGCGTTTTAGCCTTGCCTCTTTCAAGGAACCAGAGCGTGCACGGCAGAGTGACTGTGTAGAAGAAGTTTGATCCTACAGCAACTATCACATCCACCGCGCCAGCTTCAATAAGGTCTCTTCTGATATCCTGCTCGCTTCCGCGGGCGTCGCTTGCAGAGTTCGCCATCACGAATCCAGCATGTCCGCTCTCATTCAGGGCGCTGTAGAATATCTGGATCCAGAGGTAGTTGGCATTATCTGGCTTCGGCATACCAAAGGGAAAGCGGGGGTCATCCTTGATCCGTTCCTTATCCACCCTGTCAACGTTAAACGGCGGATTTGCCATTACGAAATCGAACTTGCCTGTGCTTTTGTGAATATCTTCGTAGTAGCTGTTGCCTTCACGAATATCGCCAGAGAGACCATGTACAGCAAGGTTCATTTTGCACAGGCGCACAGTTTCAGCGGTCTTTTCCTGGCCATAAACGCTGATCTCAGCATTCGGATTCTTCTTATGGTTTCCCACAAAACGCGCACTCTGGACGAACATACCGCCTGAACCGCACGCAGGGTCAAAGATGCGTCCATGGTAGGGTTCGATGACCTCCACGATGAGTTTAACAATAGAAGTAGGTGTAAAGAACTCGCCACCTTTCTGTCCTTCGCTCATGGCGAATTTACCCAGGAAATACTCATATATCTTGCCAAAAGCATCGCCTTCGATGTCCATGGGTACAGAGTTGAAAGTCTTTAATAACTCCACGAGAGTGCGGTTATCGAGATGGTTATATGTCTTGGGCAGGATATCCTTGAGCTCTTCGTTCTCTGCTTCAATGGCGCGCATGGCTTCGTTGATGGCTTTTCCTATATCTGCGCCTTCGGGCAGGTTAAGAAGCCTGGAGAATCTTGAGGCTTCAGGAAGGTACAGGACACCACGCGCCTGATAATCGGTTTTGCTAACGGCTCTTCGACCCGTGCTTTTGCCATCAAGTTCCTGCTTTGCCGTGGTGAACTTGTGATCAGCATAACGCAGGAATATAAGACCAAGAACAGGGACTGAATATTCCGATGATTTCAATTTAGAATTAGCCCGAAGCTCGTCTGCGGCAGACCACAGGCGTTTTTCGATCTCGTTATGATTTCCTGCCATAGTACACTAGATGTCTCCTTTTTTATCGACCCGCCATAGAAGATGGTCTTCCTTATTCATACAACTTAGTATATATTTATAAGCATGTTGTTTTAAAAAAATAGTTTCAGATCATCCTATCAACGTGGAGGTTTATTATAAAGAGCCTGCTGCTCTTGATGAGAGCAGGGAAAATAGCCAGTTGATGGCTATTTTTATCATCAGGTTCGATTCAATATATTACTCGCGGTTTCAACACCCTGCCCTATATTCTTAATGATTCCATTCCGGTGAAGCACGATTTCCAGGGCAGAAACGGTGCCCAGGATATCCGGTTTACTTATGTTACCCATGCTTGCGATCCTGAATATTTTACCTTCAAGCGGTCCCTGCCCGCCTGAAACCTGGATACCAAGCTCTTTTATCCCGCCGCGAAGTTTCTTATCGTCAATGCCTGCTGGTATTTTGATAGCTGTTACGGTGTTAGAGTATCTGCTGTGTTCATTCAATTGCGGGAACAGCTGCACATTCATTGCGACAGCCGCCGCACGGATCGCTTCCGCAAACCTTGCATGTCTTTTTATCCGGGCTTTGAGTCCTTCCTCTTTTACAATACGAAGAGCCTCATGCAGCGCAAAAAACAACGGTATTGCAGGAGTATAAGGCGTTTCAGCGATCTCCCTGTTCGCTGATTTCCTGTAAGTCTTCAAATCCATGTAATAAGGCGGCTTCTTAACTATCGATGCCCATGCTTTTTCACTTACCGATATCGCAGATAATCCCGGAGGGGCGCCTATGCATTTCTGTGAACCGACAACAGCGATATCCACACCCCATTCATCCACAAGAACTTCATCACCTCCGATAGTCGTTACCCCATCCATGATGAAGAGCGCCCGTATTTCTTGGCAAGTTTTCCAACCTCTCTTGCCGGGTTCCTGATGCCTGTAGAAGTGTCGTTATGAACAAGCGTAACAGCTTTTGCACCTTCTGCCAGGGCACTTTCAACTTTATCCAGTTCTATTGGTTCACCTTTTGTCCAGTCAAATTTTACAGGATTTACTTTGCCATAGCGCTCCCCGATCTCCCTGAACCTTTCCCCGAATTTGCCATTTTCGATGGTTACAAGCGTATCGTTTTCATCGATAACATTCCCTATAGCAGCTTCCATTGCGCAGCTGCCTGAACCGCTCAGGATAAAAATATCGTCCCTGGTCCCGAAAAGTTCAGCCAGTATTTGCCTTGATTCAGTGTATATTGTACCGAACTCCCGGCTTCGGTGATTTATCATGGATTTTGTCATCGCCCGAAGTATTCTCGGAGCAACAGGCACAGGGCCGGGTATCATCAGTAGCGTATTTTCCAGATCCATATTTTACCTCATTATGAAATTAATATAATTCTTTTTTATTCATTATTTTTTAATATTGAAGATCCATGACGTGATAATTAACATAAAGCCTGAAAAAGCGCTTACGATCAACAGGTCATAAGACAGGGAGAACTGGCCTTCATTAAGTATGATCCCCCGGATCGCGTCCACACCATATGTAAGGGGGTTTAACAAACTCAGGGTTTGTAACCACGAAGGGGCATTTGAAAGTGGGAACAAAGCGCCGCTTAAGAAGAATGTTGGCATTATTATAAAACTCATTATAGTCTGGAATCCTTCAAAGCTGTCTATGATCGAAGCTATGAAAAGCCCGAAAACATCAAACCCCAGCGAGATAAAAAGCATTATTGGCAGGATCTTGATAAAATTCCAGGGGGATATATAAATATGAACAATAAAGGATAACAAAAGCAACATAATACCCTGTGAAAGAGCGCTTGTAGCTCCTCCAAGTGCCTTACCTATCACGATCGAAGTCCTGGATATCGGAGAAACAAGGATCTCTTTTAAAAACCCGAACTCGCGATCCCAGATAACGGAAATACCTGAACGCATGGATGTAAAGAGCAGTGTCATTCCTACGATCCCAGGAAAAATATATGCGCTATACCCTGAGCTTACCACTCCTGTCCTGAGATTTATTCCCATACCGCCGCCAAATATGATAAGCCACAGTAACGGGGTTGTCATGGCGCTTGCGAAATGTATCCTTTCACGGTAGAACTTGATTATCTCCCGCAGCCATATTGAATATATCCCGCGCAATTCTTGTCTCATCTTCCCCTCCGCGCCCGCTTATACATGCTGATGAAATTATCATTCTCTTCATCGCGGATATTTTTGCCAGTATGGTGCAGGAAAACATCATGGAGGGTCGGTTCATCAATATTGATAGAATCTACCGGAATATGCAGATCCTGTGCAATATTGATTATTTGCGGCGCATTCCGTCCTCCATGTCTTACATTCAGACTCAATGAATTCTGTGTTACCTGCATTTGAAGGATAAAGTCCTGCCCGGAAAGCCCGGTTGCGAGTTTGTCGGGCAGCTTGGTGGTTACAATGATATTATCTCCTGTCAGGAAACTTTTAAGTTTTTGCGGTGTATCCCTTACCTTGATCACCCCATGATCGATGATGGCTATATCATCGCAAAGAAGGTCGGCTTCGTCCATGTAATGTGTTGTCATGATTATAGTTAATTTTTCTTTTTCTGCAAGCGTTTTAATATAATCCCATATGTGTTCCCGGGTCTGCGGGTCCAATCCGATGGTGGGCTCATCCAGGAATAATATTTCAGGATGGTGGATAAGACCGCGTGCCATCTCAAGACGCCGTATCATGCCGCCTGAAAAAGTCCTGACAAGAGAATCAGCCCTGTCTTCAAGCTCCACAAGCCGCAGGACTTCCTGGATACGCCTTTCCATAATACCTGATGGAACATCATAAAGCATGGAATGGAATCTCAGGTTCTCGCGTGCCGTGAGCCTGTCATCCACGCTTATGCTCTGGAAGACTATTCCAATGCTCTGCCTTACCTTAGCGGAATCCCTGATAATGTCATACCCATTCACAGTTGCAGAACCCGATGTGGGATTTATGATGGTGCACAGCATCGAAAGTATGGTGCTTTTTCCTGCGCCGTTCGGGCCGAGGAGACCAAAGATCTTTCCTTTTTCTACCTTGAGGTTAAGATTATTTACTGCCACCAGGGTTTTATATTTTTTTGTGAGGTTTGTTGTCTCTATTGCGTACATTTTTCTCTCCTGGCATATAAACTCCTAAACATGTACTGACTTATATAACCCTATAGAAATCAGCAACTATGGCTACATTATTTCCATAATCCGTATGATTACGGCAATATTTTCCGAATCAATTCAACATTTTAATATTCACGGATCCGTGCGCACCCGCGTCATCCGCGCAATCCGTGTTCTATCTCATGGTTTTTCTCTTAACCGATGACGAATGAAGCGTTTTCTTTCCTTGCCCGTTAAGGACATGGCCAGGAGGCACAAATATAAATTCCGCCTCTCTATCTCCAACAAATCTAAAATTATATTGTATAGTTTCCTAAATTCCCGAAAATTTTTCAGACGCCGAATAAGAAAGAGCGATTACTCGCTCTCCCTCTTCTAAGAACCGTACGTGCGACTTTCACCGCATACGGCTCAAGCCTTTCATAACCCTTTCT
>VEPM01000035.1 GCA_012026795.1 Candidatus Methanoperedens sp. | reverse complement strand
TTAGACGGTTAAAGGAGCATATATCGTGGTATGAGCAAAAGGCGACTATCAATAGATACGCTGTAAATAATTATTTGAGGATAAATGCGTAAGTCCTAATTTGGATAAAAGCGAGTGGGCAGGAGGGGGAATATGTACTATGGATAAGTTTATTTTTCTGCCCACTGCAATTCGTATATATACGAACAATTGTATTTATAGTTTACGATTAGCGTAAACAGATTGAATTATTCCCGATTGTGTCATAACCATGAGGAAAGGCGTTAGTGAGCAGAAAGGATTATGGTGGTGGAAAAAAATTCTGCTCACTACAATTCGTACATATACGAACAATAGTATTTATAGTTTACGATCTATGTAAACCAATTAAATTGTTGTCAATTGTGTTAGAAATATATGAATAAAAGTGTGAGCAGAATAGATTACGGTGGTGATTCAATGAAAATATTTTCTGCCCACTCAATTCGTATATACGCGAACAATGGTATATATAGTTTACGATTGGAAACAAAAAATTGTGTGAAAACCAAATGTAGATCAAATTGATCTAAGGGCAGTCTCAAATATCTCAAGACCTTTATCGAGTTCACTATTTTTAATTATCAGCGGAGGTACGAACCTTATTACGGAATCACCTGCCGGCAATAATATCAGCCCCCCGTCAAGCGAATTTTTAATGACCAAATCTCTTTTTTCAATGGCCGGGGCTTTATTTTCTTCCACAAATTCCACACCTGTCATAAGCCCGATGCCCCGGACATCCCCGATTACCGGGTATTTTTCTTTCAGTTCATTCAATCGTTTTATGAGATAATTCCCTTTTTGAACTGCCTTTTCGCCAAGCTTTGCACTCTCCATGAAATCAAGTGTTGCAAACCCTCCTGCGGCAGCAAGCAGGTTTCCGCCAAATGTGTTTGCATGGGTTCCCGGTGGCCAGTTCATTATCCTGCTGCTCGATAGCGTTGCTCCCAGTGGTATGCCTCCACCGATAGATTTGGACATACAGACAATATCCGCCCTTACATCAAAATTCTCAAGCGCCATGAACTTCCCGGTCCGGAATCCGCCGCTCTGGATCTCATCTGCTATCATCAACACATCGTTTTCGTCGCATATCCTCCTGATCTCTTTATGAAACTCTGGCGGCGGGACTATGAATCCTCCCTCTCCCTGTATGGGTTCAACAACGATGGCAGCCGTATCCTTCGGGGACAGTTCCCTTTTAAAAATAGTCCGCTCGATCTCTTTTGCGCAGGATATGCCGCATTCGGGATATTCAAGGTTAAGAGGGCAACGGTAACAGTAAGCATAATCCGAATGTAAGACCCGCAATGATGGAAAATGCTCTTTATGCTTTATTTTGGAACTGGTAAGAGAAAGTGCGCCAAGGGTCCTGCCATGAAACGCGCGGTAAAATGCGATCATGCTTGTTTTTCCTGTATACCAGAAAGCAAGTTTCATTGCAGCCTCAACAGCTTCTGTTCCTGAATTAGAAAGGAAAACCTTTTCGTAACCAGTCATTTCGCACAGTTTTTCACACAGTTTTACTGGTTCCTCTGCGTAAAAATCCGAATATCCGCAATGCACCATTTTTTCCATCTGGGCACATACCGCCTGCTTTACCTTCTTGCAGTTATAGCCGATATTCATTACCGCAACGCTTGACGCAAAATCGATATAAGCATTTCCTTCAATATCGAATATCGTTGAACCTTCTGCATGGTCAACAACAAGGTCAAAAGCGCGTGTGAGGGATGGCGATGCGACTTTACGGTCCCGGTTTATTATCTCTCTTGATGTTTGGTTTTTCTCTTGCATAATTTCTCCTATCAAATATCAATTTGTGCTTTCTGTAGTTTTCCGCTGTAATCAAAATAAACAGTCTTTAACTCGGTAAATTCTTCTATGGCAGTCGTTCCACCTTCGCGGGTCCCGTTGCCTGTGGATTTGACGCCTCCAAAAGGCAAATGGATCTCTGCTCCGATGGTAGATGCGTTTACGTATGTGATCCCGGCATCTATTTTTTCAATAGCCTTAAAAGCATTTTTTAAATCTGCACTATAAATGGAAGAGGAAAGGCCATATTCAACAGAGTTGGCAATATGTATCGCATCATCAATATCCTGCGCCCTGATCAAAGAAACAACCGGGCCGAATATCTCTTCCTGCGCTATCCTCATGTCAGGTGATACATCAGTAAATATTGTAGGTTCAAAAAAGTAGCCTGGAAGGGGGTTGATAACATTTCCGCCCAGTACAAGTTTTGCGCCTTCTTTTTTTCCGATATCCACATATCTTGCTATCTTCCGGAGCTGCGAATTATTTATGACCGGCCCCACGTCTATATTATCAAGAAGACCGTTCCCGGTTTTAAGTTTTTCCGTTCTTTCGGTAAGCTTTTTCAGAAGCTCAGGAAGGATTTTCTCATGCGCAATCACACGGCTTGCCGCAGTACATCGCTGTCCTGTTGTTCCGAATGCACCCCATATAATCCCGTCAGTTGCAAGGTTAAGGTCTGCATCATCCATAACAATGATGGGATTTTTCCCGCCCAGTTCCAGGGATACTTTTTTCATATCCCTTGCAGCTTCTCCCAATATCCATTTCCCTGTTTCAAGAGAACCTGTGAATGAAACCGCCCCGATCTTCCTGTTATGAACGATCTCGCTGCCGACCGTTTTTCCCTCACCAGTCACAAGATTTAAAACGCCATCGGGAAGACCTGCTTCCTGGAGAATTTTTACAAGTTCAATAGAAAGGATGGGTGTATCGCTTGCAGGTTTGAAAACGAGTGTGTTTCCAGCAATGAGCGCAGGCATTATTTTCCAGGCAGGGATCGCTATCGGGAAATTCCAGGGTGTTATGAGCCCGACTACACCTATGGGGTGGCGGACGGTCATGCAGAATTTATCTGCAAGTTCAGAAGGCGTAGTTTCTCCCAGAAGACGACGACCTTCTCCTGCTGCATAATATGCCATATCGATCGCCTCCTGGACATCTCCCCGCGCTTCCTTAAGGACTTTTCCCATTTCCATTGTCATGAGTCGTGAAAGCTCTTCTTTTCTCTCTTCAAGCATCCGGGCCCCCCTGAATAATATCTTTGCGCGCCGGGGGGCAGGAGTGCTGCTCCAGGTATCAAACGCCTCCTCTGCTGCATCAGCTGCATTTTTCACATCATCTTCATTTGCTTTATGAAGCTTCCCTATCAATTCAAGAGTTGCAGGGTTAATGTCATCAAACATCTCGCCACTGCTTGATGCTACCCATTCTCCGTTAATGAAAAGTTTGTATTCTTGCATAAATACCCCAAATTAACGTTAATTATCTATCACTTTAAGTCATATTATATTTCTGAGGACATAATATGACTGAATGCACTCATCAAAGTATATATTTCAAGGATGAAGATAAAAGCCTTTTGGACATTCCTTCAAATTAGCAACGCAAGGAGAGCATTTTGCTTCCCAGTAGTACTGGAAGAGCTTCTTGCACCATTCCCTGAATCTGTCGTCATAACCGAAAATGGCAGTATTATGATCAATCTTTCCATCCTGTCCGGGCAATTCGAGAATACAAAATTTATCGCTTACGATTACTGATATTTTGATCTCGTCCAATACTTTGACCTTTATCTTATTCCTGCTTTTTTCGGTAAGTACCGAAGGAGAGCATAAGTCATCTGGAAGAATTACTTTGATTTCCAATCCCTCTCCTAATTTTTTTTCTATATTGGGCAAATGATGCCTGGGGAAATCATCAGACATGTACCACATATAGCTTTTTATACCATCACCCAATTTTTCATGGGTATTTAAAATATTATAAACACCCGTTAATATTTCACCTTCAGCGAGTGCATCTATTTGTCCCAGGAGATCTGGCGGAATCTGTGCAGTGTCATGTTTCAGGAAGTATCCTGATTTCTCTGAAATGAAGTTCATATCTGATATGGCAGATACGACCAGTTTACCCAGGAGCGTATTATAATATATTCCATCCCCCTTTTTTTCGATAAGCTGTGTTTCTGTCAATCTTGATAGCTGTCTTGATGCTTCTGTCGAAGTAATGTCAACTTCTTTGATCAGACTGGTGAATGTCATCGGTTTTTCATCCAGGGTATGGAGTATGGCCAGCCTATTTTCTGAGGACAGTTCCGCGAAGAGTTCGTAAACTTTCATCGTTTTCCTTGTTACATTTGTGTAACCTTTGTTATATGCTTGTTGTATAACTCCACACTCGTGCCAGACTTTATTTAAGCTTTTCCAGTTTGAGAGCTTGATTCATATCTTCAAAACCCCTGCGTGTTTCAGTATCCAGCCTGCGCGCAAAAAGGGGAACTAACAGGCCTGTAATGATTTCTCGCTGTATAAATTGCACACCTCCTGCAACAAGTGGCTCGATGATGAAAATGTGCTCACCGTCGAACAGGCCGGGTATCACTAAATGCCCAAGCCATCTCAGTTCACGACCAGGTTCTGATATGAGAACACGGGGCCGAAAGGTCATTCCTTTAGCACCTTCCGGCTGAAGATAAACTTCAAGGTGTTTACCTTTTCCGGTTTGCCGCTTGCCCGGCGTATGAATGGATTCCACAGAGGGTAACTGGCAAAATCCGTTAGGATTTGCCACACGCGTTCCGGTGACGCCTTTATTTCGATTTCTGTATAAAGTTCCATGTCTCTATTTTGCCCGCAAGAATATATGCGTATATATATAATGGAATTATTATTGCATAAAATATCCATAATGGGAGCATGAACTCTGTTTCTATGAACCCGGAATTTAAAACCAGGATTGAAGATACCAATAAACCTGTTAAGACCGGAAAAACAGTCAAAAGTAAAATCCCTTTTCTTTCTATTGGCTTAAAACTACCCCAGACAAGCAATAATGTCCAACCAAGCATCAGTGAAGCTCCAATCCTGGAAACATATAGATAACCGTTATCGGCGTTGAGACTGGCCAATCCGAACATAAATTTTGCAATTTCCGGGAAAATTAAAGGAAGTGATGCAATTAGATCGGCTGCTGCGCCAAAATAATAGCATGCCCTGATAAATCCTGATTTTTGTATCATCAATCAAACTAACCGCATATTGCCTTAATGCTTGTGATCGAAAAACCCTTCCAGATAAGAACACCGAATGGGATAACAGACCACGCAGAGTGAGGATTGCCAAGATGATCCGAGCCACGAGAACCACAGCCATCTGATGATTTTACTCAAAGAAAATAAGATAATACGGGCATAAATTATATTTGTAGGCAAAAAAATCAGTGAATACTGAAATAAGAGTATATAATTATGGATAAACTAAAACTTCAAATTTTACCTAAAGTATCTTTAATAACATTCATTGCAGGACTGGGAATAATAATAAATAGTGCCGGATGGGGAAGTGAAGCAGCAAATGTATTTCTAAGAGCACACGGCGGTGCCATGGATTCATCCCAATTTTCAATTATTGTTCAAGGATAACATTTTGTTTCCCAGTAGTACTGGAAGAGATTTTCGCACCACTCTCTGAACCTTTCATCATGGCCGAATATGGCAGTATTGTGATCGATCTTTCCATCCGGTCCTGGTAGTTTGAGCATGGAAAACCTGTTTGTCGTCATAACAGATAATTTGACATCGTCCAATGCCCTGAACTGTATTTTTTCCCTGATTTTTTCGCCAAGCTTTAAAGTGGGGATCAGGTTTTTCGGAAATATTACCCTGATCTCCATTCCCTGTTCCAACGCCTTTTCGACATTGGGCAAATGGTGCCTGGGAAAATCATCCGACATGTTCCAGAAATACCCTTTTACACCTTCGCTCAATTTTTCATGGGTGTTTAAAATATTATAGACACCTGTTACGATCTCACCCTTAGATAGGGCATCTATTTGTCTTAGAAGATGGAGTGGGATATATGAAGTGTCGTGTTCCAGGAAGTATCCTGATTTCTCGGATATGAAGGCCAGATCTTGTATGCTGGATATGACCAGTTTTCCGAAAAGTGTATTATAATAATTCCCATCCCCTTTTTTCTCGATTAATCGCGTTTGGGCTAATCTTGATAGTTGTCTTGTTGCTTCTGTCGAATTTATATCAACTTTTTTGATCAAACCTGTAAAGGTCATCGGTTTTTCATCCAGGGTCTGGAGTATGCCCAGCCTTTTTTCTGAGGACAGTTCCGTGAAAAGCTCATAGACTTTCATAATGTTTCCCGGTTACATCCGTGTAACCTTTGTTACATGCCTGTTGTCTTACTCCATATTCGTGCCAGATTTTATTTAAGCATTGTCAAGTCCTTTTTTCTCTTGATGATAAAAAAAGATCACAAAAAAGAGGTGATAAATCATGCATGGTGAAAATCTGATCCGGCTGAAAAAGGTCACGAAGACCCATGAAGGTGCAGGAGGTGCATTCCATGCCCTTCGGGAAGTTGATCTTCAGGTGATGCCCGGTGAGTTTGTTGCCGTAATCGGCAAATCAGGCAGTGGGAAATCGACCCTGCTTAATATGCTGGGTGGAATCGACAGCCCGACATCGGGGGAAATATGGATAGGCGATACTCAAGTCCATACCCTTGACCAGGATCAACTTGCAAAATGGCGCGGGCACAATGTCGGTTTCGTGTTCCAGTTCTTCCAGCTTCTACCCACACTGACCATCCTTGAAAATGTGATGCTGCCAATGGATTTTAGCAATGCTATCCCGGCACGCGAAAGAATGGGACGGGCGTTTGGCCTTCTGGAACTAGTGGGTATCAGGGAGCAGGCTGATAAGATGCCCTCCCTCCTTTCCGGCGGTCAGCAGCAGCGTGCCGCTATTGCAAGGGCACTGGCAAATGATCCGGCGCTGCTGCTGGCTGATGAGCCGACCGGCAATCTTGATTCACGCACAGCAGAGGCAATTTTACTGCTTTTCAAAGGACTTTCAGCATCGGGCAAAACCATCGTGATGGTGACACATGAACGTGACATAACTCCGTGGGTTTCAAGCGTGATCAAATTAGCGGACGGACGGGTTGTAAACGGAAGTGATACCCTGTGATCAGTGTACGCTGGCGCAAAGTGCTGCGTGATATGTGGCTTAACAAGTCGCGCACCTTGCTGGTAGTACTGGCTATCGCTATCGGGATTTTCGGCGCTGGCTCCGTCCTGGCAGGCTATGCTATCCTGACCCAAGAAATAGACGCAAACTTCCTTGCCACAAATCCCGCATCAATTATCCTGTACACAGATAATGCAGATGAGAAGCTGGCTGAACATGTAGAAAAACTAAACGGAGTTGCAGATGCACAGGCGCGGCGTGTTGTCATGGCTCGCCTCCTTGTCGGACAAGATGATTGGCGCAGGCTCTTACTATCTGTGATACATGACTTTGACGATCTGCGAGTGTCTACTTTTAAGCTCGAGCGAGGCACTTGGCCGCCTGCTGACCGGGAAATACTGATCGAACGCTCTGCTTTGCCGCTTATTAACAAAAATATCGGTGACATTGTAGTGATACAGACCCAGAATAACGGAAAGGATCACGACCTGCGCATTAGCGGGATCGTCCATGACCCAGGCCAGTCACCTGGCTGGGTAGATAATGTAGCTTACGGCTACATAACCATCAATACCCTTGAATGGCTCGGCGAGACACGCTCCCTGAATGAGCTGACTATAGTTGCCAAAAATACAAAGGATGCCAGCAACATAGCTTTGCAGGTAAAAGATGATCTGGAGGATCGCGGATATAATGTTTCACTTGTGGAAATCCCAAATGCAGGAAAACATCCGCAAGCCGGCCAGATGGATTCATTGTTGTTCTTATTAGAGGCGTTCGGCATACTCGCTCTTATCCTTAGCAGCATACTTGTCACAAGCACAATCTCTGCTTTACTCGCCCAGCAGATAAGACAAATCGGTGTGATGAAGGTCATTGGGGCAAGGACTTACCAGATTGCCGGACTCTATTTTGGCACGGTTCTGCTGCTTGGTATTGCAGGTCTTGTCATTGGTATTCCTGCAGGAATCTGGGCTGGCAGGGGATTTGCTGCATTTACTGCTAAGGTACTGAATTTCAACATCACCAGTAACTACATCCCGTACTGGGTATACGCTGTCCAGATTTTCGTGGGTCTGTCTGTGCCGCTTCTGGCTGCCGCCTTTCCGGTATACAGGGGCAGCCGGATAACAGTCAAGCAGGCTATTAGTGATTATGGCACTGGATATGGGCAATTCGGTACAAACCGTATTGATAAACTCATTTCCGGCATACGCGGCATTGGTCGTCCGTTGTTGGTTTCGCTGCGTAATGCTTTCCGACAGAGGTCACGTATGCTGCTGACGATCGGTATCCTGGCAGTTGGAGGCGCAACGTTCATGAGCGCTATCAATGTCGGGGCATCGTGGACAAACACAATCGATATAGCAATGGCTGCCCGTCACGATGACATTGAGGTGAAATTTAGCCAGCCCTACCCTGCGGAGTATGTTGAAAAAACGGTTCGTGCTGTGCCGGGTGTATCAAGTGTGGAGAGCTGGGTGCAAACTGTAGCGGTACGAAAACTTTCAGATGATACTGATGACACTTCTATCATTTTTACACTCAATGGAGTGCCGCCTGATACTGATATGATCTCCTTCCCGGTTATTGAGGGGCGCTGGCTGCGACTGGACGATACGAACGCTCTTGTCATCAACCATGAACTGCTGGAGGCACAGGGAATTAAAGTTGGTGACCGGATCAGGTTTAAAACCGGTAATAAGGAAATGGAATGGACTGTGGTTGGCGCCGTACGTGAATTGGGCGCACGCAGGCGTGGACAAAATATTGCAGCTTCCGCATATGTCAACCTCGACTATCTGTCTCACATTACGGGTATGAAAGATAAGACCGCAGACATCCGTATCAAGACTGACAGGCACAGTGACGCTTCGTTGAAGGCAATGACCCGGCAGCTTGAAGAACAGTTTGATGATGCCAGTTTGGATCGTATTTCAGTCAGTCCGAGTACAGAACGATTGCAGGTGTTAAAAGATCACCTGGTGGTCATCCAGGTGTTCCTGCTGTTAATGGCGGCATTAGTCGCTGCTGTTGGCGGATTGGCTCTGGCTTCCACAATGGGAATAAACGTGATGGAACGCGCGCGCGAATTCGGTATTATGCGAGCCATAGGCGCTTGCTCTGATGATGTGCTACAGATCGTTGTTGTCGAGGGGATTGTTATAAGTGTCCTGAGCTGGCTTGCTGCTATCATGATCTCACGACCGCTCAGTGTGATCATCGGCAATTTTGCAGGTAATATCTTCAT
Organism: Candidatus Methanoperedens sp.; assembly: GCA_012026795.1. Classification (NCBI taxonomy): domain Archaea; kingdom Methanobacteriati; phylum Methanobacteriota; class Methanomicrobia; order Methanosarcinales; family Candidatus Methanoperedentaceae; genus Candidatus Methanoperedens; species Candidatus Methanoperedens sp. The sequence continues at coordinate 36,125 of VEPM01000035.1, read as the reverse complement.
CCACACCGATCTGGAGCATGTCTTTCCTCCAATAGCAGTGGCACTATGGCTAATCCTTGTTATATTCATTGGCACTTTTGCAAGTGCTTACCCTGCATGGCGCGAAACTCGATTGCCTGTGCAGCAGGTTCTGGCTTACGGGTGAACATGAAAGGAGGTGACACAAAATGATAAAAATTAACATGAAATCGATTATCACCATTGCTGCAATACTGGTTATACTTCTGGTGCTCGGAATGATAGCCCATGTAATGGTCAATGGTCTCCCGCCGCATCTGCAACAATTTTTGCAGTAAGTGGAAATCGGAAAAGAAGTAATTATGAACAATCAAATACAAAGAAAAAATATAGATCTGATCAAAAGGAACAGCATTGGGCTAATTAGGATCATACTTTTATTCTCTATCTTGTTCCAGTTTTTTTTCTATATTGGGCAGATGGTGCCTGGGAAAATCATCTGACATGTACCACATATAGCTTTTTATACCATCACCCAATTTTTCATCCAGGGTTTGGAGTATATCGATCCTTTTTTCTGGGGACAGTTCCGCGAAGAGTTCGTAGACTTTCATCGTTTTCCTTGTTACATTTGTGTAACCTTTGTTATATGCTTGTTGTATAACTCAACAGTCGTGCCAGATTTTATTTAAGCTTTTCCAAGTCCCTTTTTCATTTGTGATACAACAATGATCGGAAACGAATTTACATTCTATGTGACCCTGAAGCCAAACATGATAAAAGACCTCAAAATCAGATGCGACTACAAGGAGGAATTCGAGTTCGGAGGCACTCTGGAGATCGATGAGATCAAGATTGTTGAGGGCGAAATCCTCAGGGTTGCGGGCAAATTCGGTGTAATAGACCTGGGCATATCAATGTCTGAGTTGAAGACGATCATCAATAAAAGAGGTGAAAATAAATGAATAAACAACAAAAACTATTAACTATAGTTGCAGCATTTGCTCTAATAACCATAATTTCTCCTGCTAATGCTGAACTTGATATCGTACTGGACCAGATCTCCCCCCAGCCTGTTGAACCCGGGCAGGACCTGACGCTTTCCATAAGGATTCAAAATGAAGGTGCAGATACGGAAAATGTAAGGATCGAGATTCTTCCGGACTCGCCAATTAAACTCAAAAATGAAAATGACCGTATTATCTATGAGGGAAAAATTGTCAAATATGGCACTATTGTTGAAACCTATCTGCTTCATGTAGATCCTGATACAGCTTCTGGTGCCTACGAGATTGAATTCCGGGAACACGGAATAAGCAATGAACAGCAACTTGAAATAAACAAAACTTTCAAGGTAATGGTTCGTGGGCTACCGCAACTTGTGGTCTCTAACATCACAATAAATCCTCTCCGCATAAGCCCGAAGGATACGTTTGATATTGGTTTTTCGGTCTCAAATGCTGGAACCGGTATTGCGCGGGAAGTACAGGTAAGTGCAGCAACGAGCAATCTTCCGTTTGTATCCCTGGATGCTGATACAAAGGTCCTAAAAAGACTTGATCCCGGGGAATCAATTCAATTGAGCTATGCTATCCAGATTAAAGACAAGACTGAAATTTCATCATACTCAATACCCATCCAATTGGATTACAGGGATGAGAATGGGAAAAACATAAGTTCTAAAAGCTTTGCAGGCATCCGGGTACTTGGTAAAGCAGAACTTGCGATTTCAGACTTGAAAATCGAACCGCAAAATCCGGCAGAAGGCGACCTTGTCACTGTGAACATGCGCATTGAAAATTCAGGAACCGGTGAGGCGAAATCTGCGAAAGTCAACCTTGATGGCCCATTTAAAGGGACAAGAACCGCTTTCCTTGGCAAGATCAAACCCGATGACGACGCACCAGGCGTTTTTACCTTCTTTGCAGAGAAAGGAGGCGATATTCCTTATTCTGCTAATATCGAATTCGAAGACGATCTCGGTGTCCGGACTGTCACTGAATCATTAAATCTCTATGTGAGCAATCCGAATGAAAATGGCATGGCTGCACCGGTTATCGTGACTCTGCCGATCATAGTGGGCGGGGCATATTATCTACACCGCAGAAAGAAAAACTCTAATAATACTAAATGAAGAGGGCATATGTTTAATAACGTTAAACTATCGATGTTCCTGGCATCCAGATCAATGATGAAAGGAAGTAAAAGCACACAACTTTTAATAATCTTTATAATGTCCTTGATCTTTGTAAATTTAGTATTTATAGGTTCAATTTTTCTTGGAGTGACTGAGGCAACTAACAATCAGGTAATTAACTCCCTATATAGTAACGTAGTGATCGAACCCACAAATGATGAGAAATATATAAGCGATGTTTATTCCCTGGAACAAAAGATAAAAGGCGTTCCAGGTGTAGTGGGCATCTCATCACAGTATGTAACGGGTGCGACACTTTCATATAAGGATAAACATGGGACATGGACAGTTCGTTCCATTAATCCGGATAATGAGATAAAAGTTACTACAAATTATAAATATCTGATTGCTGGCAAATACCTTAGCAGGCTTGACGAGAACGAGATCCTGCTTGGAAAAGAGATTGCAGGAGGGTATGGAGGTGATCTTGAATATACTTCACTTGGAGTTAAAGTTGGTGATAATATAGATGTGCTGTTCAATAATGGCGTTAAAAAGAGCTACAGGGTAAAGGGAATTTATGATGCGAATTTCATACAAACCAATACAATGGCATACATCAGCCAGAAAGAGATGGAATCAGTAATCGGCCTGGAAGACAAAGCTTCACAAATACTGGTCAAGACCAGGGATAATGGAAATGAAGACCGGTACATAAAACAGTTTTTAGAGATGGGTATTAAAGAAGAGATCAAACCCTGGACTGTCTATGCCGGCATGGTAAAAAACATAACCAACAGCTTTAATATGATCTCAATGATGATATCTGCTATCGGCCTGTTCGTTGCGGTCATTACTATTTTTATAATAGTCTATACCAGTACTATCAGCAAGCGAAGGCAGATAGGGATTTTAAGGGCTGTTGGAATAGAAGAATCCATAATCATACAATCGTATATCTTCCAGGCGATTTTCATTGTGGTAAGCGGCATATTTATTGGTCTGATAATAATATTTTTTGCCCTGAAACCATGGTTCATCGAACATCCATTGAAATTTCCCATCGGCCTTGCTTCATTAATGATTCTTCCTGAAAAGGTTTCGATGAATGCAATAAGCCTTATCATAGCAGCTCTTGCGGCTGGTTTTATACCTTCGTGGTTAGCTGTCCGTAAAACGATAATAGATGCGATATGGGGTGAATGAAATGACCGGAGATGAAAAACTCATTGAAATAAAAAACCTTTCCCGGATTTATACTATGGGAGAGGTGAAAGTGAGAGCATTGAATAATGTCACGCTGGACATCAAACGAGGTGAATTTGCTGCCATAATGGGTAAGAGCGGTAGCGGTAAATCAACACTGCTGCACCAGCTCGGATTGCTCGATACTCCCTCATCTGGCGAGATCATTTTCCGGGGAAAAAATATTCTGGGTCTTTCTGAATCCCATAAGGCGAGATTCCGTCTTGAAAAATTTGGCTATGTCTTCCAGGAGTATGCACTTTTGCCTGAGCTTACTGCGCTTGAAAATGTCTATCTTCCTGCAATGGCGCTGGGGAGGAGTAAGGATGACTATATAAAAGCCGGGATACAAGTGCTGGAACAGGTCGGACTTGGGACAAGGCTGAATCACCGTCCCCGTGAGATGTCAGGAGGTGAGCAGCAGCGTGTAGCGATCGCAAGAGCGCTGATAAACAAGCCTGATATATTGTTTGCAGATGAGCCAACTGCAAATCTTGACACTGCTTCATCAAAACAGATTATTGATTTATTTCAGAAGTTAAATAAAGATATGCAACTGACTATCCAGATGGTAACGCATGAACCTGATGATATGAAATATGTGAGCAGGGTAGTATTGCTCAATGACGGAGAACTCACAACAGAAATAAAACCAGAAGTTATTAAATAGGTAGTAGTAAGATTTCAATCCCATGAAGAAAAGAACAATATTTTATATCGCATTGGCAGTCTTTGCCATAATCATACTGTTATGGTTTGCCCCTCTGCAAAAAAATAAATATGTACACATTGTTAGCGATGTCGGTATTTCGCAGGGGGCAGTAGAAAATAATACAGAAATTGAAAGTATAAAAGTACACGGGACATTCTGGAATGACGGGAATCTGGTTGCTAAGAATTTGACTGCCACAATAATATTTGCAGACGCTGCCCACAATAAAGTCGTCAGGAAAAATGTTCCGGTCGGAGGGGACTTACTTGCGAACAAAGGGAATGTAATGGAATTTGATTCAGAATATTTAAGAGAGAAGACAGTTCCAAAAACAGTAGTAAACGTTACCGTCCAGTTCGATTGGGTGGAAAACGGAGAATTAAAAACAACTGAAACATTATTATCGGGCAATGAATCTGATTCCCCGGACAAGGAGAATAATAACACTGGTAAATTCAGTTATGGAAATGCCACTGTTGAAAGTATTGAGATAATGGTTCTTGAATCATTTCCTGTTCAGATAAAAGTCAACGCCAGAGGCTATCTGCCTGATGGCTGCACCAGGATTGACGGAATCACGAAAGAAAAAAAGGATAACACTTTTTCAGTCCGCATCAAAACAGTTCGACCTGTGGATACATTTTGCACACAGGTTATTGTACCCTTCCAGGAAGCGATTTCGCTCGACGTTTATGGATTGAAAGCGGGAAAATACACCGTGGACGTCAATGGTGTAAATGGAACATTTGAATTGATGGCAGACAATATTTAAGAGAAAAATCAATTGGGTGCAGCAGGTTTCCATTCGGACACTATGGCAATGACAAACGATTCACCAATAGCAATGGTTGCCCAGAAAATTAATTCCAGACCTATCAGTTGGGGAGGCTCACCGAACTGGTTAAATGGAGTGAAGAACTCCCAGAAGAGAAAAGAGAGAAAGAATATAAGTGCAGCCATCCGCCATGCTCTTGCTTTTATCTTAGGGGGCCATGCAGGTGCGAGCCATTGATAAATGAAGGCATGACCTATTCCAAATAGGATTAACCCAATGATGATTGGAGACGGATTTGATACAATCAGAGGAAGTGGCTCTATTTGAGTCCATACCGCGATAAGTTTGTGACTCTGGATAGATGGGTCAAGCAATATGCCTCCTCCATTCCAGCCAAAACCAAGCAGACGGAATGTTAGCAACATTATGAAATTCAGCGCTGCACCTCCTGCCAGACCTGCAAGAAGTGTTTTTGAAATAGAAGTTTTCATAACTTCATCTCCATTATCTTTTTATTTCCGATGAAATTCATGATATTAATAATCATCTTTTGGAGGATCAGATTGTCCAAATCCCAGAAAGTCTGGAATAATTACCTGATAGTGGTCAGCAAGCAGCATACCCGCAGATTCCCATGTAAAAGCTGATCCCGGAATACCATGTAAAAGTAAAAAAGGTTCACCTTCTCCTCCTTTGAGGAAACTCATTTCTCTTTCTTTAAACCTCTCCAGTTCTTTACTCATATTTATTTTTTGTATTTACAGAGAAGTTCATATAATTATGTATACACAGGCCTAAAAATATTATCGACTGGTTATATAAGGGAAAGGTATATTAAGGCACTTGGTGAGAGATAAATGATAGGCCTATCAGAAATTCTGATTTTTATTGCAGGAATAGTATATGGTTATAAAAGGCCAGAAAATGATGCCAAGGGAAATCTCTTGAAAGTAGGGTTCATATATGGTCTTGTTCTTGGTGCAGTCATTGGAATCCTTCAATCTGGAATTGCAGGAGTTTTGACTGATACTGTTACCTTCATTACACTTATCTTGACCGTGGGCATCTTGTTTGCATTATTTACATTGTTTGGGAAGATACTTCAAGAGTGGAAGATAAACCTTTGATTGATTTTGTGTATTATGTAAACTACTTATTGGGCAAAGTGTTTTTTCGTGAGGACAACTGGCAGCATTACTATTATCATTAGAGCAGTATTGAAAATAAAAGAGTGTATTGAACTTGTTTTATGGACCGGTCGGGAATTGAACCCGAGGCCTCTCCCATGCCAAGGGAGCGATCTACCCCTGAGCTACCGGCCCTGAAAGGGTGAGTTGGATAGTGCTTAATAAATGATAAAGGTATCGATTATTTTTGAATTCTGGCGGCTCGATACCTGTTCCACAAAGATAAGGTTTAAATTGGATGGCGTAATATGGGCGGTAGTCTCGGGCCCGTAGCTTAGCCAGGTGGAGCGCTCGGCTGATAACCGAGAGGTCTTGCGTTCAAATCGCAACGGGCCCATTTCGCTTTTTAAATTTTCATTTGTGCAGAAATCATAATTTTAATTTCTCATCATCAAAATTATTTAGATTTTCTGCGATATTATTTGAAAGGAAATATAAATTAAAGTACCCATTGTGTTTTTTCGTAATAATTCCATTTTTTACTAAAACCTTAAGATGATGCCTGATAGTTTTATAATCCATATTCAAAATGGTTGCCAATTGATTGGCATTATAAGATTTTTTGGTAAGGTATTTCAAGATTAATGCGCGGGTCTTTCCTCCACGTGTTCCTTCGATCAGATAATATAGGAGTCTATTTTGTTTACTGGTGTTCTTTAATTTTCGTTTAAGAGATTCTTTAACCTGTTCTTCTGTTTTTTTATGTTCTGTTATATCCCGGCCAAAACTCACTGTTCCCACAACTTTTCCTTTAGAATATATGGGAGCTGTATTAACTAAAAGAAAAAAGTTGGTTCCATCTTCTTTATAAACTGATGCCTCATATTGTTGAGGTTCTCCATTTAATGCCTTGTGAAAACAATCGATAACATTTGGTAAATCCTTCTTATCGATAAACTGAGTAAATGATTTCCCCAGGAAGTAATCCAGTTTAAATCCACTAAATTCCTCAATACGTTTATTGACAAATTGATAATACCCTTCGGTATCTAAAGTCCATATCATATCATTTGAATTTTCAATTATCGTGCGGTAAAGCTCTTCACTCTCCTTCAGCGCCTCCTCAGTCTGCCTATGTTTAGTAATATCCCAAAAAATACCCAATAAACCAATTATGTTGCCTTTCTCATCTTTAAGAGGTGTTTTTACTGTCTGAACGAAGACTTCCTGTCCATTTTGAATATATTTTTCTTCTATGTTTTCTGCCTTACCAGACTCCATAATCCTTTTGTCGTCTGCCCTATATTTTTCAGCCAGCTCCCTGTTATAGAAATCATAGTCTGTCTTTCCAATAATTTCATCAGGCTGAATTTTCAAATCACGGGCATAGTTATTGTTACAGGATACATAGACAGAGTTTAAATCTTTATGGAATATTTTTTGGGGCAGATTTTCAAGCAATATCCTATACTTGTTCTCACTCCCCTGCAAAATTTCTATTGTCCGCCTCTGCTCTGTTTCTAATTTTTCCAATTCAGCGATTCGTCTGAGCAACATTTCCTTTTCATTAATTCTGTCTAATATATGCCTATCCCTATCCGAATTAATAATTTGATATTCTTAATATATATATATATATCGATATGTAAACTGTTTTAGAAATATTGGACAGCAGCCAATATCATGATGACTTTATTTCCACAATCCACAACCTGCCCTGCATGACCACCATTGTATTTAACTTGCATATTATTTGTATAAAGGAATCTATACATATCATTTTTCCCGAACTTTACCCAAACTTCCGAAATATTTATGGCAAGCTGAATATTAATTAAAATATATGTTTTAGTCTTTATTCTAATCCAGACTCTCTTAATATAATCCAAGCAATTCCTGGGACATGAAAACATTTGCATATCGCTGATCGAGTCTTTTTAATGGAGAGGGTCGTAAAGGCGGTTAGCCAGATACCCACCTCCATCCGGCCCTCCAGCTCTTTCAAACCGCGCCATTCCCTCTTTCGCATGTCCGGACACGGATAACTTCTTCAACAGGCATGATGAATATCTTTCCATCACCCATATTCCCGGTTTTCCCGATGTCGCATATTATTTCAATTACTTTCTCGACATCCTTATCATCCACGACAAGCTCAAGCTTTGTTTTTGGGAGAAGATCAACCCTGTACTCGCTTGTCCTGTATGAAAGCACTATGCCTTTCTGCCTTCCTCTTCCTTTTACTTCATAGGTCGTAAGACCAATGAATCCTGCCGTGGCAAGAGCCGTCTTTATTTCACCGAGTTTCTCAGGTCTTATTATGGCTTCTATTTTCTTCATATCATCACCTCACAATTTAGGGGGTTTATTATCTTGGACATCTTTTCTCCATCAGGCTCGTAGCCCCGCTTCATATACCATTCCTGGAGTTTATGATCAGGAACCAGAGGGTCTGTTGAAAAAACTCTCAGTTCAACTTTCCCAAATCCTGATGTCATGGCGGTCTTCTCGGCAAAAGCCAGAAGGCAGCTCCCAATACCAGTGTTCCTGAATTTCCGATTTACAAATACTTCTTCTATGGAAAGCGCCTTTTCATTCCTGGAAATACTGATAATCAGTTCTCCTGCCATACCATCAGGCGCATTTATCCTGTGGCATTGAAATTCTCCGCATTGCGTCCTGTACCTGTAGACCTCGTCTATCGGTATATTCTCTCTTATAACTGTGTTTGGAATTTTATCCATCTCATCGCTTCCTTACAAGTATGCCTTCTCCCCATGCTGGGAAACGTCAAGCCCTTCGACTTCATGTTCATCCTTTACCCGCAGGCCCATCGCCGCATCAAGGACCTTGAGTATAATGGCAGTCACTATAAATGAATAAGTCAATACAGCCACGATCGCTATCAATTGCTTCACTACAAGTCCCGGATTCCCGTAAATAAGCCCGTCTGCACCAGCAGCATTGACCGCAACAGAAGCAAATATCCCTGTTGTAAGAGCTCCCCAGATACCTCCTACCCCGTGACATGCCATTACGTCAAGAGAATCATCGATACGGGTCTTTTTTGACCTCAGGTGCATCGCAAAATAGCAGAATATTCCTGCTCCAATGCCGATAATTATGGCAGGAACCACGCCCACGAAGCCGGATCCCGGGGTTATTGCCACAAGACCTGCGACACCTCCGGTAACGATCCCGACAGCATTCGGTTTTCCTCCATGTGTCCAGCTTATGAATGTCCAGGTAAGAGCTGCCGCTGCCGCAGCCGTGTTCGTTACGATAAAAGCGCTGGCTGCAAGCCCGTTGGCAGCAAGGGCGCTTCCTGCATTGAAACCGAACCATCCGAACCACAGGAGCACACCGCCGATTATGGTCATCGGGACGTTGTGTGGCGCCATGTCCTCACGTCCGTATCCGAGACGCTTTCCTATGATTATCGCTGCTGCAAATGCTGAAATTCCCGCTGTTATGTGGACGACTGTGCCCCCTGCAAAGTCAAGAGCGCCAAGTGTGCGTATCCATCCGCCGATACTCCATACCCAGTGTGCTACCGGGTCATAGACAAGAGTTGCCCAGAGTACGCTGAAAACCATCATTGTGCTGAATTTCATCCTGTCTGCAAAAGACCCGGTTATTAATGCGGGTGTGATAATTGCGAACATTGCCTGGAATATCATGAATACCGATGCAGGTATCGTGGCAGCGTAATCAGGGTTTGGCGCTGCTCCCACTCCATTCAGGCCAAGCCATTCAAGGCCCCCTATCAATCCTCTTCCTGCATCAGGGCCGAATGCCAGGCTGTATCCGAAAAGCACCCACTGGATGCTTATTATTGCCAGTATTATGAAGCTTTGCATGATGATAGCCAGGACGTTCTTTTTCCTGACCATCCCGCCATAGAAAAGCCCGACAGCAGGAGTCATTAACATAACAAGCGCGGCAGAAACAAGCACCCATGCTGTGTCTCCCGGGTTGGTCATTCCTGCTTCTTCTGCCAGGGCAGGCATTACCATTATTGAAAAGATCGCCACTATCAATGTAGCAAATCTTGTATTTCCTATCTTGTACACCGAATATCACCTCATTTATTTTTGTTTACCTTCTTTTAGCAGGCATACGGTAACTTACTGTATATTTATTAATATAAATACTTTATTCATATTAACACAATACTTTATATACAATAAGGTGTTCAGTATATTGCCGGTACCATGGCAAGGAGGAATAATGAGACAAATAGCAATATATGGAAAAGGTGGGATCGGTAAGTCCACAACGACCCAGAACCTTACCGCAGCACTTGCTTCTATTGGCAAGCGTGTGATGCAGATAGGATGTGACCCCAAAGCAGACTCAACCAGGATGCTCCTGTGGGGAAAAGTGCAGGCAACTGTCCTTGATACTTTGCGTGACAATGGCCAGGGGGGCGTAAATCTTGATGCTGTACGTCACACAGGCTACGGCGGAATAAAGTGTGTTGAAGCTGGAGGGCCGGAACCAGGCGTTGGCTGTGCGGGAAGAGGCGTTATTACAGCAATAAAACTCCTGGAAGAACTTGGTGCCTACAATGAGGATTTCGATTTCGTCTTCTATGATGTACTCGGAGATGTAGTATGCGGCGGGTTTGCAATGCCCATACGCGAGGGATACGCCAAAGAGATATACATCGTGGCAAGTGGGGAATTAATGGCACTTTATGCAGCCAACAACATCTGCAAGGGCATAGTGAAATTTGCAGAAAACGGGGATGCGCGCCTTGGCGGTATAATATGCAATTCACGAAACGTGGATAATGAACTTGAACTTCTCACCGAATTTGCAAAGAAGATCGGATCGCATTTGATCCAATTTATACCCCGTGACAATATGGTGCAGCGTGCTGAGATCAACCGCAAAACCGTGATCGACTTTGATCCTGCCTGCAAGCAGGCAGAGGTTTACAGGTCGCTTGCAAAAAACATTATAGGGAATACGAATTTTGTGATCCCGAAGCCCATGGCGATGCAGGAACTTGAGGATATGATGGTTGAATACGGAATAGTGGAGAGGTGAGAATATGAAGATGATACGTGCAATAATAAGACCAAACAGGGAAGAAAAAGTTGTTGAGCACCTGGAAAAAGAAGGATTTGTGTCCCTCACCAAGATGAACGTGTTCGGGCGCGGCAGGCAAAAAGGGATCAGGGTAGGAACGGTATGCTACGACGAGCTGCCCAAAGTGATGCTGATGCTTGTTGTGAATGATGAAGAAGTAACAAAAGCAGTCAACGTCATCCAGAACAGTGCACGCACCGGGAATATCGGCGACGGCAAGATATTCGTGACCGATGTTTCAGAAGTTTATACTGTGAGGACAGGCGCATCAGGGCTATAGGTGAAAATATGAAGGAAGTTATCGCTATAATCCGAAGGCATAATTTGCAGGAGACAAAAGCCGGGCTTATGGGAATAGGAGTGCCAGCGCTTACGATGATAAGCGTAGAAGGCAGGGGCAAACAGAAAGGACTGCCTGGCTGGAATTATGAGCTCGATCCCGCACTCACAGAGTTAAAGGAAAAAAACTTAGGGGTTAGCATGCGCTTTATCCCTAAAAGGATGATTTCAATTATGGTCGAGGATGATGATGTCCCGAAAGTGGTTGAAACCATAATCAGGACAAACCAGAGCGGGCACATTGGAGATGGTAAAATTTTCGTCTGCCCCATAGAGGATACAGTGAGAGTGAGAACTGGAGAAAGAGGAGAACAGGCCTTGAAGTAAATCATAAAACTGTTGAAATAAAAATTATATCAAAAAATAGGAGTAGTAAAAATGACAACCATATTACCTGAATGCGATATCCCCATACCGCAGCGTCAGCCACACATTATTTGCCATGACCCTGACAACATGGTATTGCCCATATGCAATGTCCAGACAGTTCCGGGTGACATGACCGAGCGCGGCTGCACATTCGCAGGATGCAGGGGAGTAGTTGGCGGGCCTGTAAAGGACGCAATACAACTTGTGCACGGACCGATAGGATGTGCCTACTATACCTGGGGTACAAGGAGGAACCTTTCAGACACGAAGCTGCACAGGAAGTACTGCTTCAGTACAGACCTGACAGAAGAAAGCGTGATATACGGCGGTGGAAAAAAACTACTAAATTCTATTATTGAATCTCATGAACTCTTTCCTGAAGGAAAGGCGGTGTTCGTATATTCAACATGCGTTGTCGGGCTGATAGGCGATGATACTGATTCGATATGCAAACAGGCCCAGGAAAAGATCGGGATACCCGTGATACCCTTCCATTGCGAGGGTTTCAGGGGCGTGAGCCAGTCCCTGGGGCATCACATCGCCAACCGCACGCTGTTTGAAAAGGTAGTTGGAACAGAAGAACCGCATGAGACCACACCTTACGACATGTGCATTGTGGGTGAATTCAACATCGACGGCGATGCCTGGATCATCAAGCCGTTGTTTGAACGAATGGGTGTGAAGGTTCTCTCGGTATTTACAGGCAACGCCTCGTATAGCGATATTCCACCCATGCACAGGGCAAAGCTGAATATCGTGCAGTGCCAGAGGTCATCCACATATATCGCAAAAATGATCCATGATAGGTACGGCATCCCATATCTTAATGTATCCCTGTTTGGCATGGCTCAAACTGCACAGGCACTTCGAGATGTGGGAAAGTTCTTCCATTTAGAAGAAAATGCAGAAAAAGTAATAGCACAAGAGCTTGCACTGTACCAGTCCAGGATCAATCACTATAGAAAGAAACTTGAAGGTAAGAAGTGTTTCATATACCAGGGGGCTCCGCGTGCCTGGCACTGGATGGGACCGATGCGCGAACTTGGCATTGAAACGATCCTCACGGCAACGACGTTCGGTCATAAGGACGATTATGAGAAAATAATGGAAAAGGCAAAGCCTGGCCATATCTGCATAGACAATCCGAATGCCCTTGAGATAGAAGAATATCTGTTAAAGCTCAAGCCGGACTTCTTTATCGGCGGATTGAAGGAGAAATACCTTACATACAAGCTTGGTATTCCATTTATCAACGGCCATTCCTACGAAGAAGGACCTTATGCTGGCTTTAAGGGATTCGTGAATTTCGCAAAGGACATTGATGTCGCAGTGAACAGCCCTGTCTGGAAATTTATTAACCAGCCTCTGGAGATGAATTAAAATGGCGCGAAGTGTAACAATTAATCCTCCAAAGATGTGCCAGCCCATGGGCGCCATACTTGCTTATATGGGAGTACACGGCTGTGTGCCGCTTGTGCACGGTTCCCAGGGATGCAGCACATATCCCCGATATAATATCGCTCGCCATTTCAGGGAATCCGCAGAAGTAGCGGTTTCCTCGCTTGCTGAGGATGCAGCAGTATATGGAGGAGCCAAGAACCTGACTGAAGCCATAAAGAACGTGAAGTCGCGGATAAATCCTGCTCTTATCGGAATATGCACGACATGCATGAGCGAGACTATTGGGGATGATGTGAAACTGATATCAAAGAAGGCGGTTGTGCCCGATGATACGGTGAGGATAATTCCTGCATCCACTCCCAGCTATGTAGGCACTCATGTTACAGGCTACGATAATGCCATGCGGGCTCTTGTGGAAACACTCGCCGTAAAAGGTGAACCCAATAATAAAATAAACATCATCACGGGCGTAATTAATCCCGGAGATATCAGGGAGATAAAGAATATGCTTCGCATCATGAATGTGAAAAACATATTCCTTTCCGATATCTCAGAGACTCTTGATACACCTATCATGCCAGGCGGTCACAAGCCTTTGCTGCCCGATGGAGGAACAGAACCATCAGATATCATTGACTCGGCAAATTCACTGGGCACTATCGCGGTTTGCAGGACAGCAGGTTCTGCTGCAACGTATCTCCAGAACAAGTTCAAAGTCCCTGCCGTCCTTGCAGAAACGCCTGTAGGCATTGCAAACACGGATAAGTTCGTGAAGAACATTAGCAAATTAAGCGGGGCTACAATCCCGGATGAAATCAAGAGGGACCGCGGGCGGCTGATAGACAGTATGGTTGACGTACATCACTATATGTACGGGCGGAAAGTCGCGATTTTCGGCGACCCTGATCTTGTGTCAGCCATCGTAAGGTTCTGCGCTGAAGCAGGGATGAATCCCACAGTAGCGATGACTGCAACGAAACATAAGGACTTTGCACCTGATATAAAGGCAGTAAATACTGAATTTAAGACAGATACGCAGATCCTTGAAGGTACAGACCTGTATGAATTCCACGAAATTGTAAAATCGCAGGGGACAGAACTGATACTTGGTAACTCAAAGGGCAAGGATATTGCAGATGATGAGGGTGTTCCGCTTGTGCGCTTTGGATTCCCTGTTTATGACCGGGTTGGTGTGTACAGGTATTCCATCCTGGGCTACAATGGTTCGATATACCTGCTTGACCAGATGACGAATGCCATCCTGGGACACAAATATGACCCGGATAAGCTGCATCAGTAAGAATAAGGTGAGATCATGGATTACGTAACAGGAATAACTGCATCGGGCGGGATCTGGACTCCTGCCTTTGTTGTAAGAAGCAATATCAACGACTGCGGATGCTGCGGAAAATGTTTCAAGATATGCGGACGAGGTGTGTTCGAGTATATCGAGCATCCCAATGCCGATGACCTGTGCGGCGCAAAGGTCATGGCAGTGGCGCATCCTGGGGACTGCATCGGTTGCGGCGCCTGCGCGCGCGGGTGCCCGAAGAAGAATATTGTGTGCGAACCGAAGGTGAGGTGAAAGTCGGCTAATATAAGAAAAACACCGCAAAGTTCGCAAAGAACGCAAAGATTATTGTTGCTTCGCTTTGCGTTCTTAGCGTTCTTTGCGGTGAAAAGAGAATAAAAATTAGAAAAGCGATAAAATATGTCCAAAATCAGCCACATCCTTCTCCCACATCCGGTGGTAGTTTCCACCGGGACTAAACTCTGGGAGGCTGCAAAGCTCATGAAGATTAAAAAGGTTGCAAGTGTACTTGTAAGTAAAAACGGCAGGCTTGCTGGCATTATCTCGGTGGAAGATATTATGAATACCGCGGCAGAAAGAGCCAAACTTGACATTCCGGTAGATTATGTCATGCACTCACCTAAGCTAACGATCGACTCGGATAAATGGATCCTTGATGCGATCGTAATGTTTGAGCGCTGTAAAGCATCATACTTAGGAGTGATCGAAAATGGAGAGAAAATAGGCATTATAAGAGCGGATGATTTGTTGCATACGTACAGGTTTAATAATGAGATGCAAAGATAAAGAAATCAAGGATATGTAAGAGATAGATATCGTTGAAAAAAATAAAAGATTTAAAAAAAATTATTGATACTGTAACAATTATTAAGATTGAGATAGAAAATATTACTGGCAAAAGATCGGGATATTAAAGAATATAACTATATAATACAATTGATATATATGAGTGAGATGATTAAAGAAACGATCTGGAAACTTACAGCAAAAAGCTTTACTGAGGGAAAACTTTCATTTGATGAACTTGTTGATTTTCTGGGTTATGAAGATGCCACGAAAGTAGTATATTATAAAAACATTGCAGAATTATCCTTTGCGCAAGGTCTGGTATAAAATATGGCTATAAATAGAATTAGATTATCGAATTTTAAGAGTTTCAAGGATTTAGATGTGCAACTTGGCAAGTTTAATGTATTTGTTGGCGCCAATGCTTCAGGGAAATCTAATTTTATTCAGATTTTCAGATTTATACGAGATATGACCAATCTTGGTCTTGATAATGCAATATCTATACAGGGGGGTATTGAATATCTCAGAAATATAAATATTGATCAATCTGAAGAATTTTCATTAGAAGTGACTACTGATGATCTATTTATGAGTTTTTTGCCTGAAGTAAGTAAAAATGAAAGAATAAGAATTGATAGATACGAAACAATTTATAAAATTACAATAAAATTTAAAAATGAAGGTGAAGGATATGAAATTATTGAAGAAACAATAACGCAGAAATGTAACTTTGTAAAATTAGAGAGAATCAACTCTGAGGATAAATTTTATGAAAAGGAAATTCCTGGAAAAGGAAAAATTTTAATTTCAAGACTTAACGGGAAAATCAAGTTCAGTTCAATTCAACCGGATGAAGTGAATATAAGAGAAGAGGATATACTTCCACCGTTCTTAAGAGACGACAAATTCGAATCTAAAAATCTTCTTCTCCAATATTTATTCTTTATAATGTCACCTTTTTTCATTGATTTTTCAATTTATGATATCGATCCAAAGATCCCCAAAAAAGCTACTCCAATAACTGGAAAAGCTGATCTTGAAGAGGATGGGAGTAATTTAGCCATAGTTCTAAAGAACATTTTGGAAAATGAAGATAATAAAAGAAAACTTTCGAATTTAGTGAGAGATGTTTTACCATTTGTTGAGGATATGGATGTAGAAAAATTAACAGATAAATCCTTGTTATTTAAATTACGTGAAATATATTCTAAAAACCAATACTTACCTGCATCATTTTTATCTGATGGAACAATCTACATTACTGCTTTAATTATCGCATTATATTTTGACAGAAAACCAATCATAATAATTGAAGAACCAGAAAGGAATATACACCCTTACCTGATTTCCAGATTAGTAAACATGATGAGGGAAGTCTCTGAAGAAAAACAGATCATTATTACAACCCATAATCCAGAGGTAATAAAACATGCGGGATTAGATAATATCTATCTTTTATCAAGAAATGAAGAAGGCTTTTCCACAATTTCAAAGCCATCTGATAAAGAGGAAATAAAAATATTTCTGGAAAATGAAATGGGAATAGAAGAACTTTATGTCCAGAATTTATTGGAGATATGAGAGATGGGGTCTAAATTATTCATCTTTATCGAAGGCGATGATGATGAGAGATTTTTCAATAGAATCATTAAACCTATGTTTGAAAATAAATATGAAACAGTTAAATTATGGAAATATGCACAAGAAACAAATGAGAAGATTTCCAAATTCCTCAACAGCATTCAAGCAATGAATGCAGATTATATTTTTGTGGCAGATAATAATGGCTCTCCATGCATAACGGATAGAAAACAAAGAATAGAAAATGATTTCAAAAATATTGATAAAAATAAAATATTAATTGTGGTAAGAGAAATAGAGGGCTGGTATCTTTCTGGAATTGATGATGGATCTTCCAAGAAATTTGGAATAAAATCATTTCACAATACGGAGCACATTAATAAAAGCGCTTTTAATGACTTGAAACCCAAAAAATTCAGTTCACGAATAGACTTTATGTCCGAAATATTGAAATTATTTTGTATAGATACGGCAAAAAAGAAGAATGGATCATTCAGTTATTTCGTTGAAAATTATGTTTGAAACAGATACTGCACCACATCTATTGGATTGAATATGTCACAGAATATGAAACAATCTGTTTTGAAAAAGTTTCAACAGATCCCCGGTGTCGGAAAGAAGATATCTCTGGATTTGTGGGGCATGAGTTTGCGTTCAGTGGAAGACCTGAAAGAAAATGACCCTGAAAAACTCTACCGTGAACTTTGTGAAAGTCAGTGCGTTCAGGTTGATAGGTGTATGCTTTATGTGTTTTGTTGTGCCGTTTACTATGCGTCCAACAAAAGACATGATCCTGAACTGCTGAAATGGTGGAACTGGAAAGATGATAAATTGGAGAAAAAAGATGAGAATCCATTCACTTGAACACGAACCCTTCGAGGGACTTGCAAACATCGAAGCATGGGCAAAAATCAAAGGTCATACGATCACAAGAACACGCATATATAAAAATGAAATATTCCCGGATACCGATGACTTTGACTGGTTAATAATCATGGGCGGCTCAATGAGTACCTATGAGGAAGAAAAATATCCATGGCTGATCCCTGAAAAGAGATTCATTGGCGATGTAATCGCAAAGAAAAAAATAATATTAGGTATCTGTCTTGGTTCCCAGCTTATTGCAGATGTTCTTGGGGGGAAGGTCAGCCCGAACACGTATAAAGAGATCGGCTGGTTCCCGGTTTTTTTAACTCCGCAAGGTAAGAAATCATCGATTTTCAAGGATTTTCCCCGGGAATTCATTCCAGTCCACTGGCATGGAGATACTTTCAGTATACCGGATGGCGCAACATGGATCACCAGGAGCCAGGCCTGTGCGAACCAGGCCTTTGAATATGATGATGGAAGGGTAATAGGGCTTCAATTCCATCTTGAATATAATGCTAAGAGCATTGATCTTATGTTCAGGAACTGCCTTGAGGATATCACGGAAGGGAAATATATCCAGAAACCTGATGAAATCCTGAAAAGTATTAATAATGTGCAGGAAACAAACCGATTATTAAATCTTCTTCTGGACAGGATGGCAGGAAAATTTGAATGATCATGGATAACATAATCATTCTTTCCGGCCTCATATTTATGGCAGGATTATTATATTCCTCAGTGGGTCATGCCGGAGCTTCAGGCTACCTGGCAGTAATGGCACTTTTCGGCCTTGCACCCGATACAATGAAACCCATAGCGCTTGTCCTGAATATCCTTGTTGCAGCAATCGCATCAATGCAATTCCACAGGGCGGGTTATTTTTCATGGAATACTTTCTGGCCTTTTGCGGTCAGTTCGATCCCGTTTGCATTCATAGGCGGTTCTATGTCCATCCCTGGTAATATTTACAAACAAATCGTGGGTCTTGTGCTGTTATTCGCAGCTTACCATTTTTTTAGCAAAAAGCAATCAGCGACCGCAGATACATCCAAACAAATTCCTGTCCTGGCAGCTATATTGGTCGGCGCCGGAATAGGTCTGCTCTCCGGGATGGTGGGTGTGGGCGGCGGTATCTTCCTCACCCCTCTTGTCCTGTACATGGGCTGGGCAGAGACGAAGCAGGCAGCAGGCGTTTCTGCCGTATTCATTCTTGTGAACTCAATAGCCGGGATAGCGGGACATCTTACGGGAGTGAGATTTTTGCCTGATACGATTTATATACTGGGTTTTGCGGCAGTTCTTGGGGGAACAATAGGCTCATACATGGGAAGCCGCAGATTTGCGAATGAAACTATTTACCAACTGCTTGCGGTAGTTCTTGTCATTGCGGGTGTGAAATTCATGATCGTGTAAAGACTTATGTGGTTTCAATTATTCTAATAAGATTAAATTAATTAATGGTATAAATATAACTATAAAGACTTTTCAAATCCATCTAAGATATAAGTAAATTGATCTCTCTTTCAAAACCATGAAAATAGTAACTTGGAATGCACACATGGCATTCAGAAATAAACAAAAAAATTTAGTGGAGCGACTTGATCCAGATGTTGCTTTCATACAAGAGTGCGAACATCCTGATAAGTTTAAAGAAAAATTATTTCCATTTTATGTTTGGGAAGGAGGTGAAGACAAAAACAAAGGAATAGCTGTATTTTCTAAATATAAAATTATAGAACTTAATAAAAAAAGTCCAACATCACGGTTTTATATTCCTTTTAAGGTAAATGATATTTTTTTTATTGGCATATGGGCAATGAATGACAAAGAAAAACCTCAAAATCGTTATATTGCTCAAGTTTGGAATATTCTAAAAGAATACGAAGAACTATTAAATAATAATAATAATAATAATATAATTATATTTGGTGACTTCAATTGGAATATAATCTGGGATAAAAAAGAATCGTGTTCTCTTGAGGGAGATTTTCAACATGTCAATGATATGCTAAATAAGTACAACATTGAAAGTGTTTATCATCATTACTTAAAAGAAGATTTTGGGAAAGAAAAAAATCCAACATATTACCATCTATATGATCTCTATAATAAAAAGCGACATTATCATACAGACTACATTTTTTTAAAGAAAAATAAAATAAATACAATAAAAAATTTTTCTGTTGGTCAATATAATGAATGGAAAAGTGATCATATGCCTTTGTTCATAGAAATATAAAAATGTTTTACTTCGTTCAACATTTGATAATGAAAATATCGTATAATTTTTTGTAATACGAATACTAAATAAATTTCAAATTCATGATTTTTTTTCAAGCCTGCCGTTTCACTTTCGGCTTTATTCTATATTAGCTAAATGTATTGTTCTTTTGTTTGGATTCATTAGAATATTTTTAATACTTAGCCAAAGTATAGCAATAATCATGGCTGAAGTTAATCCGGCATTTGAGAGGCTTGAAGACCAAATTTCTTGGTATGATACCAAAAGTATGGAGAACCAGAAATGGTACAAACGGCTAAAAGTAGCTGAAATAATTGCAGCAGCTATTATTCCATTCGCAGCTGGTTTTGATGGGCTTGGTATTCTTACGGGAATACTTGGCATTCTCATCATCATATTCATAGGAATTCAAAGTTTGAACCAGTATCATGACAATTGGATATCGTATCGTTCAACTGCTGAACAATTAAAACATGAGAAGTATTTATGGCTTTCAAAAGCAGGAGCTTACAAGGATATCAATAACCCCGAAGTGATGCTAGCTGAACGGATTGAATCATTGATTTCAAGAGAGCATGCAAAATGGGAGGCAACGATGGAAAAGACAGTGAGAGATCAAAAGAAGTAATTTGAAGATGGGATAGATATTTATAGCATAAAAATTATTATAAAAACAACATATGGATGATTTCGTGGTAAACAAAAAGCTCTTCCATGTTTTTGAAAAGGTAGGAATGAAATGAGTGACATCTTCCTTAGTTACAAAAGTGAAGAACGAACAAAGGCACGAATAATCGCAGAAGCGCTTGAGCGGCATGGGTATTCGGTCTGGTGGGATCGAATCATCCCTATCGGGCAAAACTATGATGATGTTATTGAGGAAGAACTGGATGCTTCAAAATGTTTGGTGGTTCTCTGGTCAAAAGAATCTGTAAAATCAAAGTGGGTAAAAACCGAAGCTGGAGAAGGTGATCGGAGAGGAATTCTCGTCCCAATTCTTATTGAAGAAGTGACACCCCCCCTTGCTTTCAGGAGGATAGAAGCAGCTAAGCTTATGGATTGGGATGGAACATCAGACGACCATGAAGAGTTTAACCTGTTACTGGATTCCATTGCAAGAATTTTGGGACGGTTTCCAGCACAGAAAAAAGACATAAAAAAACTAGCCAAGGGTATTTTTGATGTCTCAACGCAAGTAACAGCATCAACAGCAACAGTAACAACAGTACCAAGAGCACCAGCAGGTGCGATTAGAGGATCTATTACACCAGACAATCCAAAAGCTAAACCTTCATGGGATGCCCAGTCCTTTGCAGGATTTTTCTATGATTTAAAGTATGACAGAAAGCCGGAGAAGTTGTATATCACAAGAACAATGTCCGATCTTCAAGCTTCAAGGACTATCAATAAAGAAGAACTTGTGTACAAAACCGAAAAAGCACCTATTGATTTCAAGGTCTTCGAGAAAGAAGGTCTAAATGTCCTTGGCTCATCTTCATATTCATTAGTAGGTTGGATGGCCGAGAAATGGATTGCTATCAACGATAAGGCCAACAAATTAGTTAAACTTGTCTTTGAAATGGGCCAAGAAGATATGAAGACCCTCACAACCGGTGAAACATGGCCACTCGGCTCCGGTTATGAGATAACCATAAACGCCATAGATACAAGAGCAACTCCAGGACATGTATGGTTCACATTGAAGAAAAACAGAGCAGTAGTTGATGAGGGAATAGGACAAGCCCCTTCAGGAAGTACTTTTGCAGATAAACAAAATGCTGTATATTACAAGACAAAAACAATTCTGGGTGAATCGAATGCTCTGCTGTTCGCCGTTTATGTGGACTCGATCTTCTCAGGTGCAACCTCAGACATGGTACAGTTCAAGTATGCATGGCTGATCGATGAAAGCACAGCGATGGAAGTAAAAGCCGCCGATAAATTCGGAATATTTGAAGTAAGAACCGCACTTGGAGATGAGATAATGCTTTCTAACGAGAACACTGTAAGCTTAATCAAAAATACTGAGATAACCATAATGGGTAATATAAAATTCAAGGTAGCAGACAATGATATTCTCAGATTCTACCCCAAGGTTGATTAAGTGATCGATAAGGTGGTATGAGCGGGATAGACAATAACACAAGTAAAAGGATTATAGTGAGGTACTTTGGCTATCCACCCTCTTTCCTTGCATAAAGCGGATCATACAGCGCCCAATATCCCAAGACATATTCTCTTGTAGGTATAAATGTTGCTTCAATTGTTTGAATATTGTCCTGATATGATATTATTGAGAAATTCCATATAATTTTTGTAATGTGCGTATGCCTCATAAAATCGAGCTCTTAATATTGACGGTCAATTATTATATATGTGTTATTATTAAAAAATAAAATAAAAATCTATAAGGATTGTTTTTATAGTTTCAAATCAAATTAGGGTAAATTATAATTACAGAATATAATAAAAGCTTATCCGATAGTTTTTTATTACATTACCACGTTAAAGCGGAAAAATAATTATTCTATAATTTAAGTTTAAAGAGGATTATTATGAAGTTCCAGGGAAAATCAGTACGGAAATATACAGGCGGAAGACTCATACGGCAAAGAGGTAAGAAAAAATACGAGCTTGGTGGAGAGCAGGCCAATACTCATCTGGGCGAACCCATTCGCAAAACAGCGAAAACATTGGGTGGCCAGCTAAAAGTACGCCTTTTAAGGGCACAGACCGCAACAGTAACAGATCCGGCAACAAAGACATCAAAGACTGTAAAAATAGAAACTGTAACCGGAAATCCCGCAAATATACACTATGTAAGGCGAAACATTGTGACAAAAGGCTCCATAATCAGGACTGAAATAGGAAGCGCCCGCGTCACGAACAGGCCAGGGCAGGAAGGCAGCATCAACGCTGTTCTCATACCCGGTACTGCTTAAAAGTAACCCAAATTTTCGGAAGATGCTCCTGTAATAACTGATTATTACAGCAGGCATCCATTTTTATTCTTTTTTCAAGAGCGCGGCCCAGCGGCCTGCCAAGCAATTTGCGTATTTTTGTTTCATATTCGCAAAGTTGCGCTATGTCTTCATTTTCCAGGGCTTTGATTATAGTTTTTCCTGCTAATTCACCCGCAAGTATTGCATTGTTGATGCCTGCGCCCGTTACCGGGTCAGCCATTCCTGCGCTGTCACCTGCAAGAAGAACATTGCCGGATACAAGTTTCTCCCGGAGTCCTCCGATTGGCAAAGCACCTGCAATATATCCTGTTCTTTTACCTGAAAGCCGATTCGTAATTTTTGATCCTTCTATAAATGCATCAAGGTTCTCCCGCGGGGATCTTTTGCCCTTTATCATTCCCAGCCCTACTTTAGCTGAATTTTCCCCTGTCGGATATACCCAGATATATCCGCCCGGGGCATAATCGTAATCAAAAAAAATCTCACATGTTTGCGAAAGAAGTTCGATACCTTGAATGTGATACTGGGCGCAGGCAGCAAATCTTTGCGGCTGCAATCCCAGTATTGACGCAGTTTTTGAAAAAACACCATCTGCGCCAACGATTATTTTTCCAGACGCATTCCCGTTACGGAATTTCACCTTACCGTAACTTATATCGATCAGCGGTGAATTCCACATGATCTTCGCCCCTGATTCTTTTGCTTTTGAGAGTAAACTCATATCAAACAAAGGTCTATCCACGACATACCCATTCAGTGAAAAATCATGATACGAATAGTCAGGAAAATATGTACGCATTTGTTTTATATCTGACTGGAGAACAGATTCATCAGGTACATCAAAATTTATGGTTTTACTGATATACCCTGCACAGGGCGACCTGCACCTTTCGTTTTTTTCAAGTATGAGGACACTATAACCCGCCAGCGCTACTGTTCTTGCAGCAACAGACCCGGCAGGCCCTGCTCCTGCTATGATCGCATCATACATTAGCGATAAACCCATTCATCTGAGTAATACTTTGGCAAGAGAGTTTGTGTAAGCTCTATTTCCTTGCGGCTAAGAGACCCGGATTTTAGACGTATGGAAAAGCGTTCTTCAAATTTACTTTTCATAACATTTTTTATCTCTTCCATATCACGCTGTTCCCCCAGTTCCCTGTCAAGCCAGGTGAGTCCTTCCCTTACGGACGCTATTTTCTTATCCATGAATTTCTCTTTCGGGATATTTGAGATCCGGAGCATCTCATCTATATCAAAATCAAGAAGTAGAGTTCCATTCTGGAGCAGTTTTCCTTCCCAGCGTGTCTGGGCGTTTCCTGAGATCTTCCTGTTATCCACAACTACATCGTTTATCGGACGAAAAGCTGCATTCAGTTTGTAATGTATCAGTGTATCAATAAGTACGCCGCATACCTGCTTATATGATCCTATAATGTCCATTGGGAACCGCTCATTATCGATAGTTCCCACAACGCCATAATTTATCTGCCTGCGACGGTCATCTGAAAATGCAATACCGCCACCGCTTATGCGCCTTGTGATAGTATAGTCTTTACAGTTTGAAAGATTCAGTTCAACCTCTGCCTTCTGGAAAAAACCAAGGATAATGGATTTATTAGGTGTCCAGAAAAAAAAGGTATTACCTCCATCGGATTTTAAGATGGCTTCATCCATGGCCATCATATCGCGAATATCCACAAGTCCGAAATCAATAAAGCGCCATTCTTCCATATTATCCCTCCAGAGCTTTCATTATTGATTCAGTAAAGTCAGATGGTGACGTTCCGGGTGACTGGATATTTTCACGTATGTAAATTTCTTCGATCTTATGTTCTATATCTTCACGTTTTGCCTTAACTCCTTTCAGTTCTTTGGCGATCTTGAAAAAAGACTCTTCAGGAAACAGGAAGAAATCTCCTGAGATGTTTATTTCTTTTATCCTGCCGTTCTCGGTTGCAACGAATGATCTTATTAGCCCGCCTTTTGATTTATGGATTCCCTGTGGCGTTTTTATTTCCATGATATTTACTCCGGCTTACTCCAGCTTATTCAGAAACATCATGATTCTATAAAAAAATATCATTTACATTCATAATTTGCATTCGGCTCCTTTTTTCGCCAGGATATTTTATGTGAGCCTAATATGCTGTCCCTGAATCCTGAACATTTATGAATAATTTTATATTCTGAAATAATAAGTTAGATGCATGCGTATCGGAGTTATCGCCATCCAGGGAAATGTAGAAGAACATATCAATGCATTAGAAAATGCACTGCGCCATGCTGGTCTTCAAGCCGGGGTAATAAAAATAAAACGTAAAGGATTGGTTGATTCATGTGATGCTCTAATCCTGCCGGGAGGAGAAAGCACAACACTTGGCAGGCTCCTGGAACGGGAAGGCATTGCGGAGGAAATAAGGAGGGCCGCCAACGCTGGAATCCCGATTATGGGAACATGCGCAGGGCTTGTTCTTCTTGCAAAATATGGAGATGATCAGGTAGAAAAAACGGGGCAACCATTACTTGGAATCATGGATATACATGTAAACAGGAACGCATTCGGGCGCCAGAGAGAATCATTTGAGACCCTGATCGATTTTAATGGATTCGACACGCCTTTTAATGCTATATTCATACGGGCCCCCAGCATCACGGGATGTACTGATGAAGTGGAGATACTTTCAAAGTACACTGATTCAATTGTGGCAGCAAGACAGAAAAATATACTTGCCCTTGCATTTCATCCTGAACTGACAGATGATTACAGGATACACCATTATTTTTTGAAAATGATAGGATAGGTCATCCCATCTTTTTCAATATCTCATCAATTTCCTTAAGGTCGTCCTGGTACGATTTCCTTTTGTCTTCATAATCTTCATCCAGAAGATCCCCGGATTCATATTTCTTTTCAAGGTCTGTTATTCTGGAAAGCAATTGGTTTTTGAGGTCCGAAAGCTCGTTCATATTTTTTCCTTCGTATTTTCCGGATGATACGGAACTGTCAGCTTCGATTTCTTCTTCCTCGTTTATTTCCGTTGCTTCAGTCTCACTTTCTGTTGATGTATCTTCAGGGGTCTTATCAGATTGTAATTTTTTCTTTATGTAGGGATATAAAAGAACAAGAATTATCAATATCCCTATAACAATATATATAGCATAGCTCTGGCTTCCGGAAGCGGGTAATAAGGATGATGATATTTCAACATTTATTTCCCTGAATTCCGGAGATGAAAACCTGAAAATCCCCTCTTTTTCTTCCACCTCAGTCGCAGCTACCTTGTTGCCATTTTCATCAGTGAATTTGACTGTATTACCCTCCGGTTTTGTAATTTTTAATACTACAGCAGAACCTATAGTCGGATTTTCCACATATTTATAATTAACTATTGTAGGAACAGCTAATTTTTTTGAAAATATTTCTCCACCTGACATTGTTCCATCTGCCTTTTGTTGAACATCATATTCTAAGGCATAAAGGAATGGCAGCTTGTTTTGCGGAACATAATCCTTCCAGCTGATTATATTCCCATTTTGCAAATGATCGATTGGCACCAAACCGCCGCCGGTCATCATTTCCGACCTGGCAAGTTTCAAATTCTGCGAACCTTCAGGCACCCATGTCCTCAGGTCTCCAAAGAAATCCTTTGTATCGATATTCTTGAAAATAAGGGTTTCACGGATAAATAATTTGTTTTCTGCCTTTAATTTGACTGCATCCAATTCTATCAGATGCTGGGTTATAATGACATTCTGGTCTGAACTTGTTGTGTTGTTAAGGTCTATTGTTGGGATTGTCCCTGTATCTTGCGGGATATCTATAGCATTAGTAGTATTTGTAGCATTTAAATTGCCGCCATATGAAGCATATCCTAAAGCACTATTTGACAATAAAATGACCAAAAATGTTGAGATTATTATTTTTGTTATGTTTTTCATTGGTTCACATCCATCCATAATTGTATTTAAGATAATAATTAAGTTATCTATTTAAAATTTGAACACTATTTCTGTTATTCGTCGCAAAACTTATCACGATAAGAGTTGCAGAGGATATATAAAAACTGAGATATTTTGATAATTATGCCCTACGCAGCAAAAGACAGACAGGAATTCATCAAACGTTCAAATCTTATTCCCGATTCCAGAATTCTGGATTTTGGGGGAATGCTATCCGAAGAACTCAACTCAGCTGTTTTCGGGATAACTTCAAAAAGAGTACTTTCAAATGCGGTTCTTATAAAACCGCTACTCTTGCCATTTAAGAATTCTGTCTTTAAATCAGTTGTTTCATATCATTATTTTGACCTTGTATCGTCTGAAAAACTTGATTTCCTGTTTGAAGAGGCAGCAAGAGTGCTTGATAAAGATGCAAGTTTTTCATTCATGATAATGCAGTGGGCTGCAACCAATGACGCGCAAAAGTCAAATCTGCTATTTAATGAAATCCTGAAAAGTGTTGGAGCCCTTTACCAGCATGATTTTGAAGAAATAAGCATCAAGCTAAATAAAGCCGGATTCGCAGAGATAACAGTTGAAAGCATCAGGCATGATATCACGGTTCCTGAGAAATTTGTCAATGAGCACCTTCTGATGCTGGGAAATCTTGTAAAATTAGAAAAAACGCAGGGCGGGGAAGGTTTAAAAGCGCTTGTAAAGCAGTATTTCCACAAAGTAAAAGAACATGGTGAAGCCATGCTGCCAGCTATACATTTTATCGCGAAGAAATGACATGAAGAAAAAACAACTTGAGATGATGCTGGAAAAAGTGGACGGTTTCAGGTCACCTAAAGCTGACAGGGAACAATATGCAACACCAGCAACTGTTGCCTCGGAGCTGTTGCATTTTGCCTTTATGAAAGGAGATCTCACAGATACGGTTTATGATCTTGGATGCGGAAGTGGTATTTTTGCTATTGGCGCTAAACTCCTGGGGGCAGAAAAGGTTATAGGTTTTGATGATGATAAAGAAGTTTTAGAGATTGCACGGGCAAATGCACATAAACTTGACGTTGATGTCGAGTTCGTATGCAGCAATATTTCCGACATAAGTGGAAAAGCGCATACGGTTGTAATGAATCCGCCTTTTGGCGCGCAGAAGAAAGGAAGCGATCGCCCTTTTTTGAGGAAAGCCCTCGAATTAAGCAGCGTGGTTTATTCAATACATAATGCCCAGAGTGCAGAATTCATAAAAAAATTCATAAGCCCATCGGTCATAACAGAATATAAATTAATAGATTTCCCGATAAAAAGGACATTCGGGTTTCATAAGAAGGAAAGACTGGTCATAAAAGTTGAGATATACAGGATCGAGAAAAGAACAGAGGGATAATTATTAGAATCAAACGAAAGAAAATAACAAGCAGGAGAAAGCTTGGCAAGGGTGATGAAAAAGAACCCAAAGAAGTAAAAGAAAGTGAGCTTGAGCTGGAAGAAGAAGTTGAAGATGTAACCATGGAATCGGAAATTACAGAAGAGAGTACGGAAGAAATCGTCCAGTCCGAAGAACCTGTTGAGGCCGGGGAACCTGTTGAAGCAGTTGAGGAAGAACAAAAAGAAGAAACAAGAAATGTTTTGCCGGGCGACCTTATCGGAACCTCGGAAGAATTCATCCCAAAAAGTGGCGCATATCTGGACGGGGGGAATATTTATGCATCAGCAAGCGGTATTGTAAAAATTAACAATAAAGAGCGTTCCATATCAGTTGAACCTGTCACGAATACACCTCCGCATCTTGTGGTTGGAGATATCGTTATCGGGCAGGTCACAGATGTGAAAGATTCGGTTGCGCTCGTTGAGATAGCAGGGATTAAAGGCAAAGGCGAACGCGAGATCGTCAATGCGGACCAGGCCGCAATTCATGTATCAAATGTAAAAGACGCCTATGTCAAGGAGTTGTATTATGAATTCGCCCCGTTTGATATTGTAAAGGCAAGAGTACTTGACCTTCGGAACATGCGCCTGTCAACCGTCAATAAGGAACTTGGCGTTATGAAGGCTTATTGTGGGAATTGCAGGACAGTTCTGAAACTGGATAACAACAAACTTAAATGTCCCAAATGTGAAAGGACAGAAACGAGAAAACTATCTTCTGATTACGGGACAGGTATTATTTAGGTGATATTATGGAACTTACGATCCTTAAAAAAACAGACAAAGAAATTAACATTAAAGTAGCAGGTGAAACCCATACCCTGCTCAACATGCTTAAAACCGCTTTACTCAACAACAAACATGTTGAAATAGCAACATATGATATAAAGCATCCAACGATCAGCGAACCAATCCTTTTTGTGAGGACAGATGGCGCAGACCCCATAGATGTGATAAAAAAAGCATCAAAGGACCTGATCAAGGAATCCAGAGAGTTTATAGATCTTTTTACGAAGAAGACTAAATAAAGTATGTCTTTTTTTATTCAATAACAATAAGAGCAATGTTAGAAAATAGGCCACTGAAAAGAAAGATTCTTGATTTTTATTTTATTTCTTTATTTTAGTCATTACATATTTAAAAATGATATTATAATTATCTGATTTGGAATAATGGTCATATCTGGATAGTTCGCATGAATACAAACTAGTAAAAATTACCTAGTCCAACTTTCCCGGATCTTCGCGGATCCTCCGGGCTGGCCTAGTAGCTGATATCTTATATCCTGACATAAATCCAATTAATGATTCTGTCCACATGGCGCCAGAGATCTCACAGGCCAGGAGGGACAGAACACTTATGTTGCTGGCTCTATCACCAATTTCTTATCTTTGACAGCTACCTTAACTTCACTGCCTTCTTTCAATCCTATGAGGGTTGCAAGCTCTTTTGGGATCCTGACTGCAATGCTGCCACCTATCTTGAATGTTTTTCGAGTGAATAGTTGATATAAAGTTTCATACTCTTTTTCATCGATCCACTCATCTTCACAATTAGGGCAAACTTCAACCTGGGCAAAGATACCTTTCTGGATCTCTCTTCGTTCTTTGTGCATGGGCGTGCTGCATATAGGGCATTTACTCATTTGCATTCCTCCACTGTTATTATCCATAATGCTTTTTCTCTTATCGTGAATACGAATTTTATTTTCGAGTCTCCGAGGCAACTTTGCATGGTCCCTGTGTTCCCCTCTTTTTCAACCGCTTTGATGATTTTTGCTGTCCTGATACAGTGCTTTACTTCGTCCAGGCTTAACTCAAATCTCTGCAAAAGCCTCAATGCGGCATGTTTCTTGAAATGAATGGGGAGTCTGTGGATGTCCTGCAAGGTTTTAACCTCTGTATATACTTAATATATACTGAATAGATATAAAACTTATCCATGACGATTGGTTATGGTGTTTTCTGTCCTATGCTTGCCGAAAACTGGAAATATCATAGGATGGATCATTCCACCCCTCTTTAGTTTGTGCCTCTTAAATTAAAATAAAGGTTTGTTATATAAATAAAAAGGCATTGCATCATGTATTATTCATTTCTGTCCGGGTCCTGATCGCAGCTGCTCTTGCCAGGAAAGACAGAATATTAAAATAGACTATTCTGTCCGCGGGCTTTCCGAGATCCTGCCGGATATCCCGGAATGCTTAGGACAGAAAATTAAAATCATAAAATTTCTGTTCCCCAGGACCTCAGCTGCAGAGATCTCCGGAAGGACAGAAAAGCAGTATAATATTTTTTATATGTTCCCATGGGTGCAAAAATCGTGCCTCATATCGCATCCTGAGAAGGATTTTTAAAACAATCGTAATAATACGAACAGTGTTTTAGAGTTCTATGGGGGAAATGATAATTTTCTTATCAGAGCGCTCGACTTTGTAAAACTTGTCTGTCCTGACATATCCAGTCAAGGCCAGCATAAGACTCCCTCCGATCTTCTTAGGTTGTTTAACAGCAGTTTTTTCACTCATGATTAGCATAATATGTTATGTAAACTTATAACCTATTCTATGTGCGATCTGCCTCATATCGCATCCTGTGGGTTTTTATTAATGTGCTTTTATGAGAATACCATCTTTTGCCTTCACAATCTCCACATAGTCTTTGAGGTTGTATTCCTCTCTTAATTCTTTGGGGATTGTAATCTTTCCGTCTGTTGTCATAGGTTTTATTATACGTTCCACCATAGAGTTTATTTTGATTCTATTGGTATATATTACTTTTGATATTTTAGAACTTTAGCACAAGTGTTAAATATACTAAAGTTCTATTGTACTATTGTGAGGTTCCGGATATTTGAGCGTATCCGGAACTGTGAGCATTCGCGGTTCCCATGAACGATAAGTGATAAAATATGAAATCTGATATCTACAATTTCGACAAACGGTTAAGTGCTATACAAGAGAGGATTAAGAAAAGTTCCATGCCTGTAAAATCTAAGTCCATGATCCGGAAGTTTGAAACGGATTGTTTTGCTTCAGGTCTTGGTATTTGCAGAGTTGAAAAATATTTGAATGCTCTCAAGACTATTGCAGAAATGATTCGTGTACCATTGGGCGATGCGGATAAAGACGACTTGAAAAGGTTTCTTGCTAAGATTGAAAAGTCGGATTGGTCTTCCTGGACAAAACATGATTACAGGGTAACCCTTAAAAAATTCTATACCTGGTCTGGTAAAACTGATATGATATCATGGATAAAAGCCGGGAAAAGCCATAGCGAAAAACTCCCTGAGGAGTTGCTCACTTTCGAAGAAGTTCAGGAAATCATAAGTGCAGCATCAGGCCAAGAAGATCGCGCCTTGTTTTATTGCATGTGGGAATCTGGATGTAGGATAGGCGAACTACTCACCCTACAGGTAAAAAACTGTTTTTTTGATTCGATAGGCGTAAAGATCATTGTATCTGGTAAAACTGGTATGAGAAGGGTTAGGCTTATCGATTCTGCGCCTGCGCTGGACGAGTGTATAGATGGAAGAGCCGGGGATAAACGGGTGTGGGAACTTGATTATGGTGCCTTAAGTATGAAATTGAAAAGGGCGGCCGTTAAAGCGAACATAAGGAAAAGAGTATACCCCCATCTTTTCAGACATTCCCGTGCAACTTTCCTTGCTTCCCATTTAACCGAAGCTCAAATGTGTAACTATCTGGGGTGGGTCATGGGTTCGGGTATGCCTCGAATATACGTTCATCTGAGCGGTGATGACCTTGATATGGCGATGGTTAAATTATCAACATCTAATAACGCAGTTCAGACAGTGAAAGATGGTATATTAATAAAACCTCATTGATTTCTGTCTTCCATGGATCCGGAGATCTCAGCTGCAGCACGGACAGAAAATCTATTCTGTCCCCCAAGCTTCCCAGGCCTATGATCGGGACCTAGACAGAATTTATATTATGGATGCTTCTGACTGATTCTTTGCATCCAGTCAAATTTTGGTTGATCCACCTCCAACTTCTAAAAGGATTCGTGGTTCTGGTCTGCGCACTATTGACTGTATGTGTAAGGCATATTTATTTCCCAGTTTAAAGGATCCTACCTCTGCTAGAAATGCCCAGCGTTGATTGCCTTTGATTATTTCCAGTACTTGTGAATCAAACTTTACACGCCACCCATTATTGTCTTTATAATTGCCTTCGCTGACTTCAAAAAAAACGGGTTTGTTAATTTGACCGTAATAGAATTCAAAGGGCCCCCCATCGGTTTCTAAGGAATCTTTTATTTTCTGACTTGCAGCCCAGGAGTTGTAGCTATCAATTATTTCCTTTCCTCTTGCTGCAAGATCATTGAAAGGTCTAACGTAAGTCATTAACTCTTCCTGGTTGCTTGCCTTTTCGATCCTGCTTCTAAGATATCTGGACTGCTCTAGCAGTAGTTTTGCTTGAGGCTCAAATGATTGATTCTTTGTGATTGTTTTGAGGGTTTCTATTAATTTACCGAGCCTGCCAGCTACCTTCCCCCTTTCTGCTAAAAATTCAAGTCTTTCATTTGTCTTTTCTTCTCTTTGTTTTTGAAGTTCGGCTCTTCTTTCCTCTAAGGTTGTTGCTCTCTCTGTCTCTTTTATCGAGGCCTCTTTCAGCTTCTCCATGATACCCGGCTGCTCAATAGCTCGATACCTCGCCCATTCAACCTGCATTCTCTTACGCCAGCCCTCTTTTGATAGGCCCAGGGTTTCAAGGCAGCACAATCTATCATAAGTTGTTTGGAATATGGCCTCTCGACAGTCTCCATTCAACAACACGGCTCTGCCCAGACTAAGAAGCTCCAGGGGCTGCGTATCTACAAGATTCTCATATCCTTCTGCAATATTCCCCATCAATAGATTTCGCATAAGAATATAATCGGATTCTGATAATCTGGTAAGGCGTGAGTTTAATATCTCCAATCTTATCCTGGGCGCGGTCTTTGTGTTCATATAATCGAACACAGCCTTAGCCATAAGATCAACATCCTTTAACTGGCCAAGTAGCTGCTCAGTGTTCAAAACAACGGACCTTCTAATGTAAGCCTCATGAATTCCCAAAGACTTTATTGCATTCACATCGCCGTTGGTGTTTAGCGTGATTAATGTCGTGCAATGATTAATGACCTGTTCGCCCTCGATAGGAAACTCTCTGGCGCCGTCTGCATAATTTAGCAATACTCTTTTCAGATCATTTGATGTGGTCTTATCAAGCTCATCCAGGCATATGAAAGGTTCATTGAAGTACTGTGATGGCTCTGGTCTGAATTGTCCATTTCCTGTCGATACTCTCCGTATCCCGAACTCGCCAGCGGTAGCAGAGAATAACTTATGTATGAGGCCATTATTGAAGCCAAATAAAAGACATATCAACTTCGCTATTGAGGTCTTAAAAGCTTTTGTTTTACCTCCGATAATGAAGGATGGATAGCCATCGTTGAAATGATCAAATAAGCAATATTTCGCTATAATTCCGCTTACAAGCAGCCTAAAAAATGCTTGGTGTGGTGCTGTGGGTAGAAGCTTGATTAGATCTTCGATCTTATCATCCCTGAGATCGGGAGTAACTATTCCCTGTGATCTAACTTCAAGCAGATTTAAGCCCGGTTTTGTGATCGCATAAAAGCCAAAATTAGGACTCGTGATGTAGCCATACCTTTTCAGTTTTTCTAATCGTTTTCTCCCCGTTTCATAATTTAATCTGGTGATTGTAATGATATTATTTAGTTTATGAGGCTGCGCTTGGATACATTTAATGATAGCCTCATCCACTTCATCTATTTGCTGTGATCTTTCTTTCATATTTATTTATTAACTGTCATTTTCTCTCAAATGCTTTTCGCTATTAGCAACCTATACCAACTCTGTGGGGTAAAGTAAGCTTAGTTTTTCTAAATCGTTATACGCAAGGCATACCGAGATCGTTCTATATATACGCCCCAAATTCTATTTTTTGAAGGTTGAGTACCAAATGCTCTGAGCCATCCGATGGTGATAGGTAAGGATGCCAACTATACCAAATATAATGAGATTTTGAAGGTAAATAGCATAATCAAAAAAGAGAGAGGGAAAAAACCCATACCCTCTTAAAAATTGAATCATGATATTGTGCTGAATTCAATATAATTTAATACCTCAAATATTTATAAGATGGTGCATTAGTCTTCGATTATGTGGATTCTGCTTTAGCCCCTATTTTCTGCTGTATTCTCTTTGATTTTACGGGCTTCAAGGTCCTTAAAAGGTGTAGGTTGAGAGCTTCAGAAATACTCTTTATCCCTACACCGTCAATCATCGATTCGAGTATTGGCCTAAAAGCATCATGCATTTCTATCTTCAATTCTTTTCCCTCTTATCCTCTTTTTTCTGTATCGCTGGCTGAGTTTGTTCTTGGTATTTTTGACATAACGATTTGTCTTCAAATGGATTCCAGGTACTTGCAGTATCGGGTTGCTTATGATTCTCAATGCAGTCTGTACAAAGCATAACTCCACATTCCCCACAGATCTCGGCACTTGATAGAGTTGTCATATCTTTGCAGCACGGGCAGACTATTATCGGATCTTGCTCTACTTTCCGTATTATATTGATATCACCGGAAAGTTTCTTTAAAGTATCCTCGATTCCAACAAGATGATTTTTTACAGTCGGTTCCTCGGATTTGGGTTGCTCGTTCAATGCCTTGATCTCATAGGCGTATCTCACTGTGCAGCCTGCTTCTTTTGCGATATCTTCTGGGCTTTTGCCCTCACTCAGTAATTTTTCAATTATTTTTCTTTTAGATTCTACCAAATTTTATTACTCCATTAATACCTTCCGAAAAAGGCAAATATCTATTATGATGTTATTATATTTATAGTTATTGTTCATGAACAACAACATGAACACATTTCTAAACGAGAATAAGGACTTTTTCTGTCCCCTCAATGAGATCTGCATCTGCGATCCTATAGGACAGAATTGAAGGATTAATGCAATGGGGGTGTGATCCCGGATGACAGAATCTATTTCTGTCCTGATCCCGGATTCCTGGCCAGCTCTCCAGAAGGACATAATAGAAAAATCCGTGTGTTTGGGTGATGATATTGGATCCAGTTCCCTTGTGGACCTATTTTTACATTCTGTCCTTCCTAGCTGTCGAGATCCTTGGGCGCAGCGGGACAGAAAATCAAATCTTTTTAAATCTTTTTATAATTCAAGTAGCAAGACAAAACACTAAGCATAGGTCGTATAAAGTAGCACGTCAATCCAATCATTATTTTCCTAGAAATC
This sequence comes from Candidatus Methanoperedens sp., assembly GCA_012026795.1. Lineage (NCBI taxonomy): Archaea > Methanobacteriati > Methanobacteriota > Methanomicrobia > Methanosarcinales > Candidatus Methanoperedentaceae > Candidatus Methanoperedens > Candidatus Methanoperedens sp. Next base: position 539 of record VEPM01000035.1, on the reverse strand, counting down.
AACAACCATAGAGTGTGTTGAAAAATACCCGAGGTAGCAAATTCAAAACCCATGCTACGTGAAGGCGCAGACTTGTTTTAGGGTTTCTTTGGTTTTTTGGTGGGGTACCCTTCTTTTTTTTCATTTTTCATTTTTTCTATTTTTAGGTTTTTTGTTTATACAGTTGAATTTTAAGCCTACAGCTATATGTAGCAGGGGGTTTTTAATTCGCTGTTACTGAAAAAACTTTTTTCAATGTCTTCCGCTTCACGTAGCAAATTTTAGACTGTTCTTTTTCGTTCTTAAAAACCACTATCGGCTATCAGGTAGCAATATCAATAAAAGTATAGTGTGTTTACACATATTGATTTTTAAATATAGCATTAACTATATCCACCAACACCATCTACACATACTCATTTTTCAACTATAAATAAATTCTAATGGTTAAAAAAGAGCTCGATTACTTCGTATGAAAAATCTATCCCGTCCATTCAGGTTAAACGTGTATAAAACAGATTACCTTAATAAATAATTTAGGTAACTTGATAAGTTTTCTA
>VEPM01000034.1 GCA_012026795.1 Candidatus Methanoperedens sp. | reverse complement strand
CACGGGTGAAACAAGCATAACCTGGTCATGGACAAATCCGTCGGATTCAGACTTTGATCATGTTGAAGTGTATCTTGACAGCGTTTTCAAGACCAATGTGACCTCGGGAACATACACGGCTACCGGGTTGAATGCAAGCACGACTTACATAATTGGTACAAAGACTGTAGATACAACAGGTAATGTGAATAGTACTATAGTCACTGATTCAGCAACCACAGCATCAGATGCTACCCCTCCAGCAAGCGTGACTGGTCTTGGTGAAACTGCAACAGGTGAAACAAGTATTACCTGGTCATGGACAAATCCGTCGGATTCAGACTTTGATCATGTTGAAGTGTATCTTGACAGCGTTTTCAAGACCAATGTAACCTCAGGAACATACACAGCTATAGGGTTGAATGCGAGCACTACTTACACAATTGGTACAAAGACCGTAGATACAACTGGTAACGTGAATGCCACTACGGTTAGTGATCCTGCCAATACCACTGCCAGCGGGGATACTACGCCTCCCACAAGCGTTACAAACCTGGCGAATGTGAGCTATGCCCTGAATTATATCAACTGGACATGGACTGACCCGCAAGACCAGGATTTTGACAGGGTTATGGTTTATCTGAATGGAGCATTCCAGAACAATGTCACAAAAGGAGAGCAGTATTACAATGCCAGTGTATCTCCGGGAACATACACCATCGGAACAAGAACGGTGGATACCACTGGTAATGTAAATACCACTATGGTAACGCATACGGCAACCACTATACTTCCATCTGTGAGGTACATAAATGGTACGGTAATAGACAGCGTGACTAAAACGGCCATCCCGGGTGCTACAGTGTTCATCAACACCAGCCTTCCGACAATGACTAATGAGACAGGGTTCTATTCGTTTACTGTCACTGAAGGTACGTTTGACCTTTCAGCAAAGCTTGATCCGACGTATAATGCCAACAGTTCGGTAATTGTCTCGACAATAGGCAGCGCTGTTGTAATACAGGATATTGAACTCGTTAAGAAGCCAACGGGAACTATATCAGGAGTTGTTTCAAACATTTAATGATGAAGAACTGCAGGGTCTTATGACCCTGTGGGCTTCATACTTAGATTAGAATTTGGAAAAGTCAAGAGCACAGAATATATGGCATATAGCATGATCTTCAGTGCTTATATGAGACTCCATTCAATTGTAATAATAATAAAGGTGGAAAGGCATCTTATGATCACGCATTGATAGCAAATAAAGTAGAAAGTTATATTAACCTTCAATTCGTAAAATGTACTAACTATTTAAATTCAATATATATAAGTTAAGGATAGGAGAGTAAAAATGAAAATATTGGAAAATATTACAAGCGGTTATAAGAAGGCCGCAACAGGAATAGCAATTGTATCAGTTCTGGCATTAATGTATATCGCATTGATCCCCGGGTCTTCATTAGCGTATGTTTATGGACCCGACGGCGGATTATTAGCAGGGGCGTTTGTCTTTATTAAGGAGTGGCCGCAGTATAATGACACGACAGATATTGGTGGATCGTATGCAATCAATGAAATGCCGATCGGTGAATATACATTAGTTGCAATGGGGAATGATTCGTATGCTCCGAATGTTACAAGTATAAATGTTACAGAGGGGAATACGAATTTCCATGATATACAATTGAAGTCTGCAAACCATTTTTTCCTGCCATTCCTTTACAAAACTACAGGCAGTGTATATGATTCTAAAGTTCAGTTGATGAATAATGGAACATCGAATGCTTCAGTTGAATTAACATACTATTTCCTTAATGGAACAGTTGCAGGTAACGATGTTTATATGGTCCAACCTGGAAAATTATGGAATAAAGATGTTTATGAAATAACGGGAGCAACGGGCTCGTTATTTGTAGGATCTGCAATTGTTAAATCTGAATTGCCAATAAAGAGTGGTGGATATATTAAAACAATACAAAAGGACGTATATTCACTTGCCTCATCATTCTCTGATAGTGATATCGGGACAAATGTGACTATTCCATTCCTTTATAATGGAGGAAATTATGATTCTGGATTGCAGGTCATCAACCCCGGGAATACAACAGCAACTGTGACAGTTAAATTATATTATATAAATGGAACTCAGGCGGCTACTACTACCTATACATTGGATCCAAAGAAGCTAGGTCCAACGACAATTACTTCATTGCTGCCAGGTGTATTTTTTATAGGTTCATCAACGGTAACTTCTAATCTACCTATTGCTGCTCAGGGTTATATCCGTACATCGGCATCAGGCATATACAGTATTGCACCAGCACTAAGCAACACAGTAACAACTGCGTATATCCCGTTTGTTTATAATGGCAATTACTATGATTCCGGATTGCAGGTATTCAACCCAGGAAATGTACCTGCACAGATTACTGTTAGTTTATATTATGTAAATGGAACTAAGGCAGCTAATACAACGTATATATTACCTCCAAAGAATCTGGTTGGAACAACAGTTTCATCCTTGATTCCAGGGGTGTTATTCGTAGGATCTTCAGAAATTATATCTAACCAATCAGTTGTAGCTCAGGGATATATAAGAACATCTGCATCAAATGTTTACAGTGTTGCACCGCAGGTTAGGAAACCCGGATCAATCGGAGATGTCAATGTGCCATTCTTATATAATACCGCAAGCCACAACTCTGGGATACAAGCAGTTAATCCCAATAGTGCGGCTGCTAGTGTAAATGTTAGATATTACTACACTAACGGCACTCAAGCCGGTAGTTATTCAGGGACTGTTGGTCCATATGGTCTGGCTGGTGTAACTGTTTCATCGGTCGTGCCTGGTGACTTCACAGGATATTCGGTCGTATCTGCAAATCAATCAATTGTAGCCCAGGGATATATAAGACAAGCAACAGATAATATCTATAGCATTGCTCCACCGGTGGAGAAATAAAGCGAAATAAACTCCTTAGGAGCGAAAATTAAATTTCTCGCTCTTAATTTTTTTTATTATAGTATAAGAAAAATAGTATAATTCAATCAATAAGTTTCTCAGCCAGAATTGCTATTCGCCTTCGCATAATAGGTAAGATATTTAAAAAACATCTTTCTATGATACAAAATATGGGAATGTGAGATTCAGCATAGTAACTCTTTTTAATAAGGAATTTTCTATTATGCAAATTCTTTATAAGATAATCCATAGACTTATAATCAACATGACCCTCCTCTTTGCTTAAAATTATATTATTATTTTTCAAAATTTCCAATATATGACCTCGATGAGGTGTCCAGATAATTAATTTTCCTCCTTTTTTTAATAATCGGTTGCATTCATCCAAAACATTTCCAAAAGTGTCAGGATATAGATGTTCAAACAAATCAGCACAAATAATAACATCAAACGAATTGGATTTTAATCCTGTATTCTGAGCATCAGAACATAAAAATTTTATATTTCCAGATTTCCATTTATCCAACAATCTATTACAAAGATCTATACCTTTTTGATTGAAATCCACTCCGATAACTGCCTTACATAGCGGTGCAAGTGCAAAACAAAAAGTTCCCCAACCGCATCCTAAATCCAAAATACTTTCTTCCTTATTTGGCGTATATATCTGTAAAATTTTTGAAATTCTATATTTTTGAAAAGATGATTTAATATCAGCCAATTTTATATATTTGTTGCTTTTAAAATACACATCATAATATTCTTTATTTACTTTCTTTTTTTCTATTTTTTTTTGCCCTTGGATCATTTTTTGTTTTCCTTAAGTCTTTGGATTTTTGATCTTTTTTATTACTCACTAAAGATATATTCTTGCGAATTAAGATATATAATATTATAAAAATATTTAGTTAATAAGATGAACGCTTAATTTCTAATATCTAAGTAACTTCTTTCAAATCTTCTTCTGAATTTATATTTGAATATTTATCACAAATAATAAATGATTTAACTATTTTTCCTTCGTCTATAGCACATTGTATTAAATCAGGAAGCTCCTTTTCACCCCTGACTTGATTAATTGGTGTCTTTTCAATATAGGATAAAAGTTCATTTTTAAAAATACAATTTCCTGTGCCTTGCATGTCATTTTGGGGATTTCTTGGTTTTTCTATTAATCTATATATCCTTCCACCTTCATCATTGAAAATCGAATATGTATGCTTTATTTTACTTCTATCCTTCTCGATAACGATTCCACATATGCCAAAAAGTCCTTCGTTATTGAATATTTCAATCATTTCTTTGTGCTTTGGATTAATTAAGATTTCATCACCAAGGAACAACATAAAATCTTCACTACCCAACGCTTCTTTGGAGCTTTCAATAGCATGAACCAGACCATGTTGATTAGACTGGATTACATATTTTATTTTCTTTCCTTTGTATTCTATACCATAAGTATTTATTATATCTTCAGCCCTATAACCTACAACAATTACTATCTCATTTATGTTTAGCTTAATTATATTATTGAGATTATGCTCGATTAAAGGCCTCCCTTTTAGTTCAAGCATGCATTTATTTCTATTATCAGATACACCTTCAAGGCGTTTTCCACGCCCTCCTGCTAAGATTAAAGCTTTCATAACATTACGGCAACATAAATGTGAATATTATTTATATATGTATTCCCTTTCACATATTAATTGCTCAAAAGATTGAAATCAATCGATAAAATTAATCAAATTAATAAGGATCTTTAAATGAGAAAATTAAATATAATTCTAACTGCTCATGATTTTGTGTCACCAATTCGTGGAGGTGCTGGTTTATTAATAGTAAAGGCTGCTCTTGAATTAAGAAAAAGAGGAAATCATGTAAAAATTATGGCTCCAACAGATAATAAAAATATCAATGGAATTGAAATCATTAACTTACCCCATGTTTCAAAAGATAAGCCATTTATTCTCACAGCATCTAAGTATATGCTATTTTTTGTTTTTGAGTTGTTCAAAATAAAAAAATTTGATGTTATTTTCACTCATGGTATTGCTGGTATACCTGCTGTTATATTTGGAAAAATATTCAACAAAAAAGTAATTATTGATGTGACTGATCTTCATACCGAATACCTGAAAGAATCACCGAAAAAATTTCCCTGGAAAATATTTATTTCAATTGTCTCTAAATTGGAATATTCTTCATTAATATTTGCGACCAAAGTTATTGTCGTTTCAAATGTCATGAAAAATATTTTGATCAAAAATGGTGTTGATTCAAGTAGGTTACATGTTGTTTATTATGTTGGCTTTGAGGTGGAAAAGTTTTCCACAGAAAAACAAAAAAAAGACTATTTCACAATTATTCATCATGGTGGCGTGGATGTCCAGGATGGTGTCAATTATATTGCAGAAGCTGCACCATTGGTTTTAGAGAAATATCCCGAAACAAAATTTATGATCGTCGGTGGAGGGGCATGTCTCGACTTTGTAAAAGAGATAACAAAAAGAAAGGGTGTGGAGAAATCCTTTATATTTACAGGTTGGAAACCCTATGATGAAATAATGAACTATCTGAAAGAAGCAGATATCGGACTCGTAACTAGGCCAAATACTTTGGCAAATAATACAGTTTTGCCCCTAAAATTATTGGAATACTGGGCAAGTGGAACTGCAGCAATTTCTTCAAGGCTCAAAGGAATACAGGAAGTAGCAGAAGAAAATGACGATATTGTTTTTTTCGAACCGGATAATCCAAAGGATTTAGCTGAAAAATTAATAAATTTATTGGAAAGTCCTGAACTTGTTCAAAAGTTGCAAAAAAAAGGAAGGATGAAAGCGATAGGCAAATTCAATTGGGAGATTCTCGTTAAAGAAATGGCAGAAATCATAGAGGAGTAGAATGGAAAATTGTATAGAATTCCCGGAAGCAATTGAATATAGTTTGCTCAAAAAAATTAGACTTCCAATAATCTTGGATTTTATGGAAACTGAAGAAAATGATATTATTTTGGATGTGGGTTCGGGGGGAGGTTATTTTATAAGAAATATAGCGAAAAAATCAAAGTTGGTTATTGGCCTTGATATGTCCCTATCAAATACAAAAAATGCAAAACGATCAATTGGTCATGGAAATATTTGTTTTGTAATTGGAGATGCAACGCGTTCGCCATTTAAAAAAGAAGTTTTTGATAAGATATTGGCAACAGAAATAATTGAGCATATAGAAAATGACAAGTTATTCATTGAAGAGTGTGAAAGAACACTAAAAAACAGAGGTCACATTGTAATTACAACACCATGCACGAATCCGACTCTTTCATTAGATTGGCTAAGAAAGATTTCAGGAGTCAATATTAAAGAAGATTTTGGACATGTTAGAGGAGGTTATACTAAAAATAATTTAGATAAGCTTTTAAATCAAACTAAATTTAAAATAATTAGGGTCAGTTATTTTTCTCAATTTTTTGCTGAATTGAGTAAGATTTTTACATATTTGGGTCGAACAATACATTCAGATAGTGAAAATTGGACAAGTGGGAGGACCCAATCAAAACTCATTGGAACGAGATCTTTTAGACTATATAAGTTTTTTTTTCCAATATTGTATCAATTCTCAAAGCTAGATAAATTGCTGAATATGTTTAAAGGACACCATATTATTATTAAAGCATCCAAAACAATAAAATAACTTTATATAGGTTTTTTTAGAACTATATCTTACAACATCTTATACACCCAGGGAATAATTTTATCGTTTTAAGAGTATATCTGAATTTTCTTGCCCTTTCGTTGTTCCAGATATTTTTAAAAGAACTATTTCTTAAATTTCCAAATATATAATGCATACACGAATAAATATTTCCTTCAGGTGTAATCCTTGCAGTACCCCACGGCCAGAAGCATCTTTCTTGATGAACATACCCTGAAAGATCAAAATAATAATCATCAAAATCATTCACACTTAGATCGGGCATAAATGAAACTTGGACATATTGCCTTTTGCACTCATCAGTTATTTCAATATATTTTTTATTTAGTAGAGCAACATCATTTTTTGACAATGTCATTGAAGTTGCATCAACATACATATCTTCATCAAATATATTATTTGAAATTTTTGTATTTTCATTGCGATGTGCATCATCAATAAATACCAGATGCTGATATGAGAGAGATGCGTCCAATTCTTTAGCATATGGTATTATTTCCTGTATTCTGCTAAGATTCATTGGACTGATAACACAATTCAGCCTTATAGGCGTTTTTTTATCAATGCTTCTAAAATATCTCAAATTATTGAACATTTTATCGAATGTTCCTCTGGCAGATCTTATTTCATCATGTATATCTCTTGGACCATCTAACGATATCCTCAGGTCATTTATTCCAATTTTTACCAGCCTGTTAATCTTTTCCTCATTTAGCAAAACAAAATTTGTTGTTACAGAATAGGAGAAACCGCTTTTTCTCAAGTATTCCAGAATTTCAAATATTTTTGGATGGATGAATGGTTCACCCCCTATAATTCCTATATACGGTTTATAAGGATAGAATTGATAGCTTTTTCTAAGACCATCGATAACAATTTTTATTTCATCAAAACTCAACTCATTTTGGACATCAGGTATTTTTCCCCCCTGACCATAAAAACCACACATCTTACACCGTAAATTGCATTTGTAAGTAATGAACCAGATAATTACGGGAGGTAATGCCGAATATCCTTTGGGTAGTTTGCTATTAAGAAAGCAAAACAAATTATATGCATATTCCAAAGTTTTTCTTTTATTCATATGGTATAAGTCATTCTTTTCCTAATATTACACTTTCTTTGCTTTAAACCCCATTCTCATGCCAAATATTTTAAATGGCTTTGCATTGAGAAATTTTAATAGAATATGCAATGGATAAAAAAAAAACAAGGGAATTGTTTTAAGCCAGGGGAATCTTGTCTCAATAAGTGCCTTATCAACTAAATACACTGATTCTGCATCATAACTAACTACTTCCAATCCATTTTTTACCATCATTTCCTTTAATTCCCAAGGAACATATCTATGTTCATATTCATGGATACGTTTAAAAAAAAGGTGAGAAAATAGTGTTGTAGGAAGGTTTAAGAAATTAGGACCAATTATAATAACAAACCCATTTTTTTTTGTAACTCTTTTCATTTCTTTAATAACTAACAACCTATCTTCATACAACGGCATGTGTTCAATTGCAGAAAAAGAAACTGTAAAATCAAAAGAATTATCTGGAAAATCTAATTTTCTTCCGTCACCATATTTAACCTCTATATCAATATTTTTTAGGTTTTTGATTTTATTATGGGCACGTTCAATGGCATTTCTATCATAGTCAATTCCCACAACTTTAGCTCCTAGAAGAGTAAAATATACATCAGATACGATGTATCCGCCACATCCAATATTTAATATTGTTTTCCCTTTTAAATCTTTTCCTACTAATCTTCTTTCCACATCAGATACCTGTAAATAGTAATCTGGTACGTCTGAATAAATTGTTTTTGGCAAGATTTTTTTTATATCCATTTTTGTACTCACTGGGGCCGGTTCATATCTGACATTAGTGCTAAGAATAATAATTGTATTCCTGATATTATTAGAAGGACTGTCAATATTACTGCCGGGGTATGGCCAATAACTCCTACGATTGCAAATTTATACAGAATTGCACTTCCTATAACAAGGCCAGTAAGAAACAAAATTATTCCCGGTATTCCGAAGAATCTCAGCGGATCATAATCCCTTATGGTTCTAAGTATTATAATCCATGCGCGCCACGCATATGCAAAAGGGCTTGAAATCAAGCGTGAGTCACCTGCGCTTCGTTTATAGAAGTTTATAGGAACATTCTCTATACGCCACCCTTCTTTTGATGCTTTGATTATCATTTCCTGAGTATAAGTAAAATCTCCACTTAACTTTATTGTGTCAAATACCTCTTTTCGTATCGCTCTGAAGCCGGTCTGTCCGTCCTTTATGTTTTTCCCTGTCAGGCGGCGAATCAGCCATGAAAACGCTTTATTGCCAAATTTATTAATCCATGGCATTTCATATTTGAGATTCTCCAGTCTTGAACCCAAAACAAGGTCTGCTTTATTCTTTAGTATCGGTTCTATAAGGATAGGGATTTCCTTTGGGTCGTACTGCTTATCAGCGTCTATCTGAACAATTATATCGGCTCCTAACATGACAGCTTCATTGTAACCACGCCTTATTGTCTTACCTAGACCGCGGTTAACAATATTATCAACAACAATAGCACCGGATTTTTTGGCAACATCAGCGGTACTGTCGGTACTTCCATCATTGATTACGAGAATCTCATCAACATATTGGGAAGTGACTTTGATCACATCTCCTACTGTTGATTCTTCATTATAAGCCGGGATTATTGCAGTTATTTTCATTTTAACTTTGTGTTGACTTATGTTATTTGTTTACTGATATATATTTTGGCTTAATAATTATATCACAGGATTTTTTTTAAATATCAAAAATAAGTCAGAATTAAAATGCATATTTTTACTCTGATTTCTTCCGTAACCATATGAATCCAATTAAAAATAAAGCAATAAAATAAAAAATCTGTATAATATGTGCTAGAAATCCCGAACTTATCGCAGATACCTTAGTAGTCCCAACTGCTATAAAGCTGATAGCCCAACTGCCTTCCAGCGTGCCAAATCCACCGATTCCCTGGATAGGCAGGATCGATATCATAAAGAAAAATGTAGAAGCTAAAAATACAGCTCCTAATGGCAGATTTATGCCCATTGCGATGACAAGGATATAATTTACTGAATATAGGGTGATCCAGATCATTGCAGAGATTAAGAAGCTCAATATAAACTCATTTCTATGAATGTGCTCAAAGCTCAGTGCCATTTCATCCAGTTTTATGAGAATGTAATTGATGAAATGAAGTTTGTTATATTTCAAATATGTGAAAAGAATTCTGAGACAGGCAATGAATCTATTACATTGATGTATGAACATCAATAGAATTAATATGACAAGGAACAACAAAAAACCGACAATAGGCAGAGCATTTATCATGATGTCAGGCAGGTCATATGCCAGCATTGCTGATGTAAAAAATAAGATCGAAATGGAAATGATATCGAATATCCTGACTATGAGCAATGTAGCTGCCCCCTCCCCGATGCTTTTGTAATGACGTTTATTCAGCAGGTAGATGTATGATAACTCCCCTGAGCGTGCTGGTAAGATGTTTAAAGCCATATTGTGGATGCTGACGATGGAAAAGAGATCTTTTACACTTATTTCTCTATTCAGCAAGATGTGAAGCCTCAGGGCTCTTAAGAAATAGCTTATTGTATATAGAATAAATCCCATAATCAGGTACGCTGGGTTTATTTTTATCAGCATAAAATAGACATCTGTCACAGAGATCTGTTGGAGTAGTGTTGCTATAAGGGCGATAGTTAGAATTGCCCCGATGATTTTTGGGAATATTTGTTTTTTCATAAAGATTTAGAAGATCTTGTAACAATTTTTGAAATTTTTTAATGACGTTCTAATGATTTTATGTCTTTTAAGCTAAAAAACATATGGATAAAAGAATGAGTAAATGATAATTTTTTAATTTCAAACAATAAAAATTCATGGAAAGATATTGACGGTGGCGGCGCATAATTTGTTGGAACTTCAAAACAGTTCGATACTTAATTCCCAGTAATGCAAAACATTAATAATTAGGACATATTAATGGAGATTTAAAAATGGATTCCTTATTAGCTCTTAAGTTTATAGTTAGTAGTATTTTTGTATTTTTTGTACCTGGTTATTTTATTTATTGTATTTTTCTCAAAAAATTGAATATAGATTTTTTCCAGAGTCTAATTATTTCCATAGGTCTTAGCCTCTCATTCATTCCATTGATTACTTATTTTTTCACATTATTTAGAATAAAGATGAACAATTTTTTAGTTATATTACTATTATTTATTTTTGTGGTTACAATTTTTTCAAAATATATATTTGGAAATATAAGAAATGAAGTGAATTTTTTCAGGTTTGAAAACTTCAAAAATTCTTTAAAACAAGATTTATATTATTATGTTTTGCTGATTATATTTATAATATCTATATTAGTGAGGTTTATCCAGGTTGAGGGTATTCTTGTTGGTCCGGGAAGTGATAGTTACCATCATACCCTAATAGCGCAATTGATTGTCGAAAATGGAGGCATTCCAGGATCTTATGAACCTTATGTTCCCCTTGCGTCCTTTACATATCACTTCGGATTTCATAGTATTGTTGCATTTCTATACTGGGTATCTGGAATTAGTATTATAAAACTCGTTATATTTACAGGACAAATCTTAAATGCTTTCGCTCTATTATCGGTTTTCATTTTTGTGGATAGGTTATTTAGAAATAAGAACATGGCTTTATTAAGTTCTTTTATTGTTGGTCTGATTTCAATATTTCCTGCCTATTACGTAAATTGGGGTAGGTATACCCAGCTTACAGGTATGGTAATTCTTCCGATAGCGCTGCTTCTGATAATAGAATGTATTGAAATGGAGAAGCGAGATATTAAAGTATTATTTATATCAGGTTTTATGATATCAGGACTTTTTTTGTCTCATTATCGTATCATAATCGCTTTTTCCAGTTTCGCAATATTATATCTTATGTATGGAATTTATCATATTAAAGATAATAGAAATGCAATCTTAGAAATTCTAATAAGATGTTTTGTTATCATTCTAATAGCTCTCATTCTATTATTTCCATGGTTGATGCGTTTAATAATAGAACCCCAAATTATAACTGCATCAAACTATTCAAATGTTTCATCGTCTTTTTTTTCGATAGAAAGGATTGGTGATTCGATTAAATATTATACAAATCTTCCTTTGCTTCTTCTTTCTTTTGGAGGGATATTTATAGGTGTATTTAAGAAAAACAAATACATCATATTAATCACTCTATGGATTTCAATATTGATTTCATTTTCAAATCCATTCTGGTTAAAATTACCATTTTCAGGTTCACTCGATTTTGTGACCGTATTGACCATTTTATATTTTCCAATTGCAGTAACCTCCAGCTATTTTATTACGTATCTGCTAAAAAAAATTAAAATAACATCAGTGCAGAATTTAACAATATTTTATATATCTTTATTAATTTTAGCTCCTTTTTCTGCAATTAATCTGATTGGCACATTTTATCCGGAAAATGTGTTTGTAAAACCGGGGGACATAGATGCTATGAATTGGATTAAAGTTAACACTGAAGATAATGCTACATTTTTAATAGAATCATACAGTTTTGATTGGTCACAAGAATTGAAAACGGGTATAGACGGTGGATATTGGATTCCTCTATTTACAAAAAGAAATGTTACCATTCCACCCATGACTTACTTGGTGGAAAGACCATATGATAAAAATTATATTGAAAAAGTAATTGCAATGTCAAAAGCTGAAAATTCAATTAGTTCTGAATCTGCAATAAACTTTCTAATTCAAAATAATGTTAATTATTTATATTTTGGGGGAAGAAATTGGGGTAATTTCAAATTAGAAAATTTAAATAATAATACCTATCTCAGACCAGTTTATAACAAAGATGGGGTATGGATTTTTAAGATAAATAGAAGTTAGGAAGCAATATATGACAATGAAAGATATTTTCAAAGGGATATCACTTAAATTAAAAATACCGGCTGGATTAATAGGATCGAAGACATTAATAAAATCTCAAATAAGTACCGAATATGAAGAGAGAATGGCTCAAGAAAAAAAGGAATATCTTGAAAAGTATGCAGAATTCACAGAGGATGAACCGCTTTTTGAGCGAACATCTGACTCATGGGGTTACATCGAACAAGCCACTCAAAAGTTGATTCGAGAAAAAGTTGGCTTTTCCCAGTGGGAATATGTTATCAATCAAGCCAGTCAAATTGAGAAACCGGAGATGCTCAGTTTAGGCAGTGGTCCTTGCGGGGTTGAGATTTCAATTGCCGAGAAGATTACAAGCAACTATCACTATCATTGCTTAGACTTAAATGAGGAACTCTTGGGGATTGGCAAAAAACAAATTGAAAAGAAGGGGCTAAATATATCAACCGAACCCATGGATTTAAATTTAATAAGTCTTGAAGAAAAAAAATATGATATCATTACAGCATTTGCATCCCTGCACCATCTTAACGAATTGGAAAGAGTGTACACTATGGTCAATAGAGCTCTAAAGCCTGATGGCATTTTCGTTACTGTTGATGTAATCACCAAAAATGGTTTAATGATGTGGCCCGAAACATATGATGTCTTGGTACGATTATGGTCTATTTGGCCAGATAAGTTTAAAATTAACCATACGTACTATGGGACACCCCGTTTTACCCCTGAGTATGGAAACATTGATTACAGTCAGGGATCTTTTGAAGGAATCAGATCTCAGGATATACTTCCTTTAATTCCAGAGTATTTTGATCCCATTATCTACGTACCATGCCACTCAATATGTCGTCAATTACTTGATACCCAATATGGGCCAAATTATAATTTGGATGATCCATTTGATAAATCCATGGTGGAATTTATTTGGAATTTAGATTGCTATTACATCCATGAACGTGTATTGCCACCTGGCACCATGTTCGCTGTGATGCGCAAAAAAGGAACAGCAAATCCCAAAATTGTAGCAGAGGTGGCTGGTCATATGAATGCCGATTCCAGAGCTAGACAAGTAAGATGGATCGGGCATACTCGCTCATAATACTTTTTGTATCAGATTTGATTCTCTAAGCTTGAGTAGTTACAAGTTTGCGGATTTCAGCATCAGATTTATCTGATATATTCAATATTTTATATAAGTCTTTATCTTTAATTATAAGCTTATTATATTTATAAAAAGCAAGAAATGCATTCATCATTTTTTTATTTGCGTACCTTTCATTCATGTATCTCTTTTCTTTTGAAATATTTTTACCAAAATACAAATGATAATGAACTACTTCAGATAATGGGCAATTAACTACCCGTCCTCCGATATTCTTTATTTGTAACGAATAGTCGTTATCTTCATATGCTCCTTCAATATCCTCCCGGTATTCAACTTTTTCAAGAAATTCCCTTTTTATTATCATCGCTCCCCCGGGTATCCAATCGCAATCTAATTCCCTGAAGGTTGATAAATCATTTTTATTTTTATTTGAATCAAGCAAAGAAAATTCAATAAAATCGTTTTTAATTTCCAGTTTTCCTCCATTATATTGGATCTTTCCGTCAGGAAAAACTACCTTTGCGCACGCAGCAGCAATTTTCTTATCATCTTCTATTCTTATGATGAAATTTTCTAACCATAGAGGAGTTACGCAGATGTCATTATCTAACGTGACTATATAATTTCCTTTAGCGAATTTAACAGCCTTTTTTCTTCCTCTGCCACACCCCAAATTTGTATCCTCGAAAATAATTTTTACATTGGATTTCTTTTTTTCCAACTTCTTCAGATATTCTCTTACATCGCTATCTGAATTGTTATCTAATATAATTAGCTCGAATGGCAATTTTGTATAATTAAAAATGGACTCAATAGATTTTTTTGTATCATAAAGTCTATTAAAAGTCAGCATAACAATTGATATTGATCTTCTAATATCGCCATGTAATATCTTTCTTCTCTGGATTGCAGCGTCTTTAATTAATATTGCAAGATTTTCTTGTTTTGTGAGGTTTCTTTGTGTACACTGTTCTTCATGAACTCGATGCTTGTATAAATAATCATTAATATATCCAAAATCAAAATATTCTGAGATTCTTAGTGCTATATCATAATCCTGCGAGGAATCATATTTAGGCGCGAATAAACCAACTTTCGAAAAGCATTCTCTATTGATAACTTTCAGATGGGAGGTATACATTCCCAATAATAATTCTGTTTTGGCATTCATTCCCCGATTTTTGAAACTTAAGTATTCAACTGTTTCTCCACTTTGGTTGATATTTATTCTATCCGTATAAATAAAATATTTGTCAGTGTTGTGCTTAATGAAATCTACCACTTTTTCTATTGCATTGGGAACAATTATATCATCACAATCCAAAAATGCTAGATAATTTCCAGATGACATAATAATTCCATCATTTAACGTTTCGGAAATACCTTTATTTGTTTTGTGGTAATCTATTTTTATTTTTGGATTCGTTTCGTATTTTTTTAACACTTCAAAAACTAAAGATTCGCTTGAATAATCGTCTACAATTATTATATTGATATTAGAATATGTTTGATTGATTGCACTTTCAATGCATTCCTGCAAATACTTTCCATGGTTATAAACAGGAATAATTATATCAATTGTCGGATCATTCAGTTTTAATAAAACATTATTTATTTTTATCCTATGTTTAAAAGGAACCCATCCTTTTAATTTTTCCTTAAATTCAATCCATAGGCTTCTCCATCCTTCGTTTACGACTATATTAATGCTATTTAACCCAAGATTATAACAATGCCGTCGCCGCGTATTATTCGGAAGAAAGAAATCAATGATTTTCTGAAATTTCATTACTGATTTCCAGGTTATACTCATATGAATCTGTTGCAGGGTATTATTGAGTTCTATAATTTCAGAAGCTTTCACATTCATAGCATCTTTGAGTTCTATAATTTCATTATCTTTTACTTTTATTAAAGAATCTTTTGAATTTGATGTACTTTTCATTTCATTAATTTCAATTTCTTTGGCTTGCAGTACACCTGTGAGTTCGGTAAGCTCACTTCTTTTCTCAAGCAATTCTTTGTACCTAAGATTGCTGGAAAGTTCTCTGATTTTTTTAAGAATAGACTGCAAAGATTCATATTTAATAGTAAAATTCTCATCCATTTTAATATTCTTCGCATAAATTTCAGAAAAATCAGGTTCATTATTACTTTTATTTACTACAATTACATGTCGATAGGCAGGATTTAAATTATCATAAGCGTAAAAATTTTTATTGTAGAATTCATAAAGTGCTTCCATGCTCTTTGTAAATTCAGGCATACCTTCTGTAAGCATATAAGTCGAGACCATTTCAAACCATCGTAGCAAATATCCATTGGGTATCACAGTATAGGAGTACTTCGATTTTTTAATTAATTCAAGAGTAAAAGGGAGAGATGGTAACCCATTCTGGATATGTTCATGAAGCCACTTATACTCCATCCCATGGCTGATTTTATACACCTCATTTGCAGAAACTTCATATTCTCTAACCCCAGGGGTATCAAATGGTGCAGCTATTATTGTAGCGATTTTTGAAGGATCAATAAGTTTATTGATAAACTTTTCTCGAAAAATAGGGGATATATGCTCATAAGCATCAATAGAAATAATAAAATCATAACTTTTGTTAAGCCCTATTTTTGTTATGTCTCCAATTATGTAGTTGCTTTTTTGATTATACTCTTTTGGATAGTTTTTATCTAATAAAAAAATTTCATCATACGGAAGAAACTTTTTTAGATTGTTTTCAAAACCGGCTCCAACATCAAGTATTTTAAATATTTCTTTGTCGGTTCTGAATTTGTTTATTATATCAGATATTATTTTATATCTCTGATATTGATCAAATGGGATCGCCAGCACATACTCATTCCCTGAATCCCAATAGTATTTCTTCCCGTTTAGCGATTCAAGTAAAGCTGCTAAATATGGATGATAATTGCTGGTTGGAACATCTTTTTTCTTAAGCTCCATCAATCCATTTGGACTAATTAAAGCAAATTGACGCTCATTTTCACTCATTATTGTTCTTTCTTTCAAAATATTATCTTCTTTACCTTCAAGGACTTCTTTGAGAGAATACCCCTCAAGCATGAAACTCAGATCATTATTGCATAAAGAGAGTATAGTTAGCATGATATCAAGGGTGCTTACTGGAATATCTAAGATACCGCTCTTTATATACCAACCTTTATGAAATTTCAATACCAACGGGACTTCTATCTGGTCCAAGGTCACAGATAATCCATAATCTAAGAATAAATTATTTTCACCAAAAGCCACACCGTGATCTGAAGTGATGATTATCAGTGAGTCATCAAAAATCTTGAGGACTTTTAATTTTTCAATGAGTTTTTGGATATTTTCATCTATGTTACGTATGCATCCGTCATATTGCGCTTTGTAATATCTCACATCACTTTCAAAACTGACAGGAATATTATCAGCATCTGTGACAGGATTAAGTATCTGGTATCGGGGAATACTGTTGAAGGTGGGGTCTTTGTCTGAGATGTTCTTTATCTGCTCAGCATTTCCATAAAATTCATCCTCTACGAATGTATTTTTATAAGACCCTGAATTTAAATATGGCCCTTGCAAATCAGAATAATGAACTAACAGGAAAAAATCCTGCATGTGATTTTCATCAAGCCATTTTAAAACCTGTTCATTTGTCCCTGCACAGTCTCTTTTTCCCTTTCCTTCATCGAATATATCAAAACCTGAGTTTATGCCAGTAAGCCCACTGCTACTTAGAAAAGCGGCAGTCCTGTATTCATTCTCGTTCAAAACAGTGGCTAAAGTTGTATCTACCTCTGGATCTAGCTTTTTATCTGGATCAAAACCCATCGAATGATTTGACGGATACTTTGAAGTCAGGACAGATGCTATCGAAGGAACTGTATTTGGACATGCTGAAAAAGCATATTTAAAAAGTATCCCGCTTTTTGCAAGAGTATCTATATTCGGGCTTGTATTTCTCTTATAACCATAACAGCCTAAATGATCCTTTCTTAGTGAATCTATAATTATCAGGATTATCTTTTTTGGTCTCATTAAATATATTTTCCGTTTATTTTATTCTTTTTTAAAGCGCAATAAACCTTTGTATATTTTCTTTCTAAAATGCTGCTATTCGCCATATTTCCACCTGCATGGAATGTAAAATATACCATAATCTTTTTTACTCTCATCTTCAACTTTAAAGGTAAATCTTTTTTCGTGGTAGTCATATGCATTAACACATGCAAAATCATACACAGCAGCCGTAAACAAATAAGTTCCATTTAATAAAGGCAAAGAATCCACAATATATTCAACTATCCCGTCTCCTTCTATACTTTCTATCACATTATTATGGAATTTCGTATTGGGTCCTGTTATATGGGTTCCATCGTTCCTGTGAATCGCAACCCCGAAAACTGGTTTTTCGATCCTTTGCTTTGCAGAATACTTTATTTTTGCAATAAGGGTTTCTCCTGTTCTGAAAATATATTTCTCTTCGCTATCCCTGCCAAAGAATTTAACTTCCGTTATCTCAATTTCTCCCGTTCCCCACCTGTCTTTTGGAAGCTCAGCTTTTTCAGGAACGCTGGATTCTTCATTAGTGATAGGGGTTGATTCCTGCTGTATTACTATTTTCTGTTGTACCTTAAGAATTGATTCTGCTTTCTCGCGCATGTTCTTGTGATACTCATCGATCACCATCTGGCTATTCCCAATTGAAGTCATCTTTCCATGATCAAGCAAAATAGCACTATCGCATAACCGTTTCACCATCTCCAGATCATGCGTAACAAGAACTATTGTTTTCCCGTTCATCTTGAACTCATTGATCTTATCAAAACATTTTCTCTGGAAAGTCTCATCCCCTACTGCCAGTACTTCGTCTATCAGTAAAATATCAGGGCTAGTCGCAGTAGCAGTAGCAAACGCAAGCCGCATATACATCCCGCTTGAAAAATTCTTAAGCTTCATCTGTTTAAAGCGCTCAAGTTCGGCAAATTCAAATATCTCCTCGAACCTGCTCTCCATCTCTTTCCTGCTCATACCCATGACTGCGCCATATAGTCTCACATTCTCTTCGGCTGTGAGTTCAGGCTGGAAACCCACGCCCAGTTCAAGGAACGGCGCAACCTTGCCATAAACTTTCACATTCCCGGCATCAGGCACAAACACACCGGAGATGATCTTTAGGAGTGTACTCTTTCCGCTTCCGTTTTCACCCACGATTCCAAGCTTCTCCCCTTTCTTTACCCTGAAACTTATATCCCGGAGAGCGCAGAATTCATCATAATCCTGCTTCCTGCCCTTTACTACACCAGCGATATTTTCAAAAAGAGTATTTCTTTTCTCATGAGGAATCCTGAAACGCTTTCTGACATTTTCAACTATTATGGCATCTCCATCTTCCTTTTTTTTCAGTGGTGGCTCGAACATTCAAATCTCCTCAGCAAACCCTGGAGAAAGCTTCCTGAATAACCATGAGCCAAGTGAAAATAGGATAATCCCGAACATTAACACGAGGACAATATCCATGAGTCCTGGCAGGATTCCAGATAAAAGCAAGTTCCTGTACATTTCAATTAAACTTGTTATAGGGTTAAGCATATAATAAAACATATACTTCTCAGGTATAAGGGAAAGCGGATAAACGATCGGTGAAAGGAAAAAGCCCATCTGGAGAAGCACATCCCATATCTGGTTCACATCTCTATAATATACAAATAGCGATGCCATAGCCAGTCCGATGCCATATACTATAAGGAAAAATAGAATATGCAGGACAGGGAAGAATATAATAAATATTGAAGGTTTGACTCCTAAAATAACCATGAGTGGGATCAATACCATGAATTCGAGTAGAGAGCTTATAAATACAGATATTACTGCACTGAATGTCAATATCTCACGTGGTATAAAGATCTTGGTTACAAGACTTGATTTTCCAACAATAGAGTACATAGCACCCGTTGTTCCGAATGTAAAAAATCTCCATCCTGTGAGTCCAATTAATATATAAATGGCAAAATGCTCCTGTGTGGATTTAAAAACATTGTTAAAAACAAAATACAGTACGAGCATCATCAGCAAAGGATTAAGCATTGACCAGGCAAATCCAATAACTGAACTGGAGTATTTCATTTTCAGGTCGCTTATTACAAGGTTTTTTATTAGATCTTTATATTCAAATATGTACATTTAAATATGGTTCCTATCACTAATTTGCTTTCTTGTTATATTCTATTCTATATAATGATGTCTTAAATTATCGTATTTTTCAAAAATCAGGGAAAATTACATGATTATTAAAATCATTTAAGCAGATCAATGAAAAGAAGAAAACATGACATTTACACAATTAGTAAACAATAGCTGTAGTATTTTGAGAGAGGAAGGCTTGCGTTCATTTATCCGGCAAGCGATAGTCTATTTAAAATATTCCGGGAAATTGGCATCAAACTATGAGATTTATCTGGAACAAAATAAAATAACAGATCAGAATTTGAGTAATATGAGGGCTCAAATAAAAAACTTCAAATATTCCCCCAAGATCAGCATAATCACTCCCGTGTATAACGTGGATGGCATCTGGCTTGAGAAAGCAATAAATTCTGTAATAGATCAGGTTTATGAAAACTGGGAATTATGCCTTGTAGATGATGCTTCCAAAGGTGATTATATTAAAAAAATGCTTGATAGATACAGCGAAAAAGACCCCAGGATAAAAGTAAAATACCTCAGCCGAAACCAGGGAATCTCAGGTGCATCAAACGAGGCATTATCGTTGGCCACCGGAGAATTCGCTGGTTTCTTAGATCACGATGATGAACTTTCCGTCAATGCCCTGTATGAAGTAGTGAAACTGCTTCAGGAACACCCGGAAGCTGATATGATATACAGCGATGAGGACAATATAACAATAGATGATAAGAGGGTTAATCCTTATTTTAAACCTGATTGGTCTCCAGACCTGCTTTTATCAAATATGTACACCTGCCATTTTGGAATTTATAGAAAAAATCTGATAGATGAAATTGGAAGGTTTAGAAAAGGATTCGAAGGAAGCCAGGACTATGATCTTGTTCTCAGGGTTACTGAACAAACGGATAAGATTTTTCATATACCGGAGATCCTGTATCATTGGAGACAACTCCCCGGTTCTACATCAGTGAGATACCAGTCCAAGAGTTATGCAGATATCTCAGCATATAAAGCGCTTGAGGAGGCTATAGACCGGAGAAAAATAAGTGGGAAGGTTTTGCCCGGAAGATTTCCTGGTTTTTTCAGGATCAAGAGAGATATAATTGGGGAACCATTGGTCAGCGTAATCATACCAACTAAGAATAAGCTTAAAACATTGAAAAAATGTA
Source organism: Candidatus Methanoperedens sp. (assembly GCA_012026795.1). NCBI lineage: Archaea > Methanobacteriati > Methanobacteriota > Methanomicrobia > Methanosarcinales > Candidatus Methanoperedentaceae > Candidatus Methanoperedens > Candidatus Methanoperedens sp. Next base: position 25,887 of record VEPM01000034.1, on the reverse strand, counting down.
TAGAAAGCATCAGAAAGAAAACCACTTATAAAAATTATGAAATAATAATTATCGATAATTATAGCAATGACAGTCGTACGCTTAGATATCTGGAATCGATAAGTGGATCACCAGGCATCACTGTTCTAAAATATGATCAACCATTTAATTTTTCAGCTATTAATAATTTTGCAGCTCAAAGATCAAACGGTGAATACCTTTTGTTCTTGAACAACGACACGGAAGTGATAAATGAGGACTGGTTATCAGCCATACTTGAGCACGCGCAGCGCCCGGAAGTAGGAGCTGTAGGCTGCAAGTTGCTTTATCCTAACGGAACGATACAACATGCTGGAGTTATCTTGGGGATAAGAGGGAGGCCTGAACAACCGGGCATCGCAGGTCATTCTTATAAACATTTATCAAATATTTATATGGTGTATTTTAAGGGACCTCATGTTATCCATAATCTCAGTGCAGTGACGGCAGCATGCGTCTTAATAAGGAAAAAAGTATTTTATGAGGTCGGAGGATTTGATGAAAACATTGAAGTTGCTTTTAATGACGTTGATCTCTGTTTAAAGATAAGGGAAAAAGGATATCTCATAACCTATACCCCTTATGCGGAACTGTATCACCATGAATCATTGAGCAGAGGATATGAAAATACTCCTGAAAAGATGAAGAGGTTTTTAAAAGAATATTCATACATGAGAGAAAAATGGGGTAGTGTTATTGATAAAGGAGATCCATATTATAATCCTAATCTAACATTGATCAAGGAGGATTTTTCAATTAGGATTTAGTATCTCGCGGGGTATCCGATCTTGGTGACAAAATTGCTTTTCCTACGATAGAGGACATGGCCATGTGGTTCCCAGTGCAAAAAACCGCCAGCCAATCAGGCCGATTAATAAATAAAAGAGCAAAATGCTCCTGTGTGGATTTAAAGACATTGTTAAATACAAAATACAGTACGAGCATCATCATCAGGGGATTCAGCATTGACCAGGCAAATCCGATAAATGAACTGGAGTATTTCGTTTTGAGGTTGCTTATCACAAGGTTTTTTATCAACTCTTTATAATCTAAAATCTTGTAATCAACACCATATATTCGAGAGTAAACAACCTTTGATTTCATGGTATATCCGCCATCGGCGGCGCGACCGCGTGGGGTCTGGGGTCGCACCCCGGCGCAGTATTGCTGAAAAGATCATGTCCCCACTGTAGGTATAAAATTTTATTATTATATATAATATTTTCTATTCAGCTATTCTCATATTCCGTACCAGTTCACTTGCCCTGAACAATGACTCAAACGTTCCCGCATCGCTCCAGAATCCGGAGAGAACAGAATAACTCATTTTACCCTGCCGGATATATTCATTATTTACATCCGTGATCTCAAGCTCTCCCCTTCCCGAAGGCCGAAGTGTCCGGATAATATTAAAAACACTTGCATCATAAATATATAATCCTGTAACTGCCAGATTCGACCTGGGAACAGCCGGTTTTTCTTCAATCGATATAATGCTTTTTCCTTTGATCCGGGCAACGCCAAACCGGTTTGCATCGGGCACTTCCTTAATAAATATCATGGAGCCTGACCTGAATGAGGAAACTGCTTCATTCACATTATCCTGGAATATATTATCACCAAGGATTACCGTTACGGGTTCATCATCCGCAAAATCCTGCGCAAGGCCAAGGGCCTGTGCGATTCCTCCCGCTTCTTCCTGTATTTCATAAGTAAGATGCACTCCAAATTCGGTTCCCGATCCCAGGAGTTCAAGAAAATGACCTGCATGACCCCGGCCGGAGACGATCATTATCTCCTTTATCCCCGCATCGATAAGTGTTTGCAGTGGATAATATATCATAGGCTTATCATACACAGGAAGCAGATGTTTATTCGTGATCTTGGTTAATGGATACAGGCGGGAGCCTGTTCCTCCTGCAAGTATTATTCCTTTCATGTTACCTCAAAATTTTTTCGCTTATTTAAATAATCAGCAAGCGCATCTCTCCAGTGGCGCATCGGAGTTGTTTTTGTGTTCACAAGGACCGAATATTGCGGACGCCTGGCCTTACGCGGGAATTCATTGCTGCTGCACGGCTTGACATTTGTTATTATCGCAGATGCGAATTCATACCAGGAACACACGCCTTCGTTTGTTATATGGTAAATTCCGGGCGGATGTCCGATGATCTCTTCGGTTTTCCTGGCAAGGTCAGCCGCATACGTTGGTTTACCGAACTGGTCATTTACTACTTTTACTGTATCCACCTGTCCGGACAGTTTTAGCATAGTATCAACAAAATTCTTACCATGTAGCCCGAAAAGCCACGATGTCCTTATGATCCTGAAATCATCCGTTTTTTCAATTATATTTTTTTCACCCATAAGCTTGGAATGACCATAGACGTTGATCGGATTGGATGCATCGGTTTCTATATACTGCTTTTTAGAGCCGTCAAATATATAATCCGTACTGTAATGAATGAGTCTTGCACCAGTGATAGAGCAACCCTGCGCTATATATCCCGGAGCTTTGCCATTTACCTCAAAAGCCAGGTCCTGATTATCTTCGCAGTCATCCACGGCAGTATATGCGGCAGCATTGATAACAACATCAGGTTCAGTCCTTGAGATGGATTCAATGACCATATCTTTATCACGTATATCAATATCGCTATGCTTGAGTTTCACAGCGTCAGGAAATACCTGGCACAGTTCCATACCAAGCATCCCGCCAGCGCCAAAGATCATCGTTTTAATTTTTCCCACCACCAGCGATTTTCGATGTACCATTTTACAGTATGCTCCAGGGCGTCATCAAAGTCATGCTCAGGCTCCCATCCGAGCAACGTAAGTTTTGAACAATCAAGCGAATACCGAAGGTCATGTCCGGGCCGGTCTTTAACATATTCGATCATGGATTCATCAGCTTTTAGCATCTTGAGAATCTTTGTTGTGATCTCAATATTTGTTTTTTCGGCCCCGCCGCCAATATTGTATATCTCCCCTATACTGCCTTTGTGAAGTATAAAATCAACTGCCTTGCAGTGATCAAGAACATATATCCAGTCGCGCACGTTTTTTCCTGTCCCATAGACCGGAACTTTTTGGTTTTCAAGCAAATTCGTTATAAACAGGGGTATAAGCTTCTCAGGATACTGGTATGGTCCGAAATTGTTGGTGCACCTGGTAATGACCACAGGCAGCTTATGAGTGATAAAGTAAGATCGGGCTAAAAGATCAGAACCTGCCTTACTTGAAGAATAAGGACTTGAAGGAGTCAGGATGTCAGTTTCCACAAACGATCCGCGGATTATGCTTCCGTATACCTCGTCAGTAGAGATATGAATAAATTTCCGTATATTGTGTCTTAATGCGGCATCAAGAAGCGTAAATGTGCCAAGGACATTGGTTTTAACAAAAACTGATGCATCTTCGATCGAGCGGTCAACATGGCTCTCAGCAGCGAAATGTACTACATGGTCAACTTTTTCCATGAGCTTATTCACTACTTTTGAATCGCAGATATCACCGCGGATGAACGTATAGTTCGGGTTTTTTTCAATATCTTTGAGATTATCAGGATTTCCTGCATACGTTTGCTTATCAAGATTTATAATCTCGTAACCGGGATATTTTACAAGCATGTGCCGGATAAAGTTGCTTCCGATAAAACCAAGACCGCCTGTTATAAGTAATTTCAATTTTTTCACCAATTCAACCGTGCTTTAATCCGGGTGCAAGTCCCCAATCGTATGGTATTTCCTTAGAATCCGGAGACAATCTGTATTCATCAGGTTCTTCATAATTATAAGGCAGGGTGGGAATACTCAGGAAATATGCCGTCTCCGTACCTACGGCTTTGAACCCGTGATATACACCAGGAGGAACACTGATCAGTATCGGGTTTTTTTCACCCGCGAACAATTCCATCAAATTCTTATAAGTTGGTGACTCTTCCCTACCATCATACAGGACGACTTTCATCATGCCATGTACACATGTGAAATTATCAGTCTGCTTCTTGTGATAATGCCAGCCTTTTACGACTCCGGGATAAGCAGTTGTAATATAAACCTGCCCGAATTTGGTAAATATCTTATCATCGCATCGCAGGATTTCCATAAGCCAGCCCCGCTCATCAGGAACGACTTTCAGGTTTTTTATGACTACGCCGTCAATATTTTTCATATTTGCTATATTATCCTATCCAGATATAACTGTTTTATTTGTATTCATTAAATAGTTTTGCTGGAACAATAAAAGGCTTATACTATTATATTAGTTTTTCCATTATATGCTTTGATGCTCCTCAAACGAACTGTCACCGGAACTGTTTCCATAATCGTTCTCAACTGGAATGGAAAACAGTACCTTGAGACATGCCTTTCATCACTGGTAAGACAAACCTACAAAAATATCGAGATCATATTTGTAGATAATGGTTCTTCTGATGGTTCAATTGATTTTGTAAGAAATAAATTTCCAGGTATCGTTATTTCAGGACATACTACTAATCTTGGCTTTGCGGAAGGCGTGAACAGCGGCATCAGGATTTCAAAGGGGGAATTCATAGCCACCATAAACAATGATGCCCAGGCAGATGAAAACTGGGTAAATAATCTTGTGAGGGTTATAGAATCCGATCCCGGTATCGGGTGTTGCGCATCCAAGATGATGCGGTACTATGACCGGAACATAATTGATTCGGCAGGCATCGTTATTTACCAGAACGGAAATGCATACGACAGGGGGAGAGAAGAAAAAGATACAGGACAGTATGATAAAATGGAGGAAATCTTCGGTTCCTGCGCAGGAGCGGCCATATATCGCAGGGAAATGCTTGATGAAATAGGTCTCTTTGATAAAGAGTATTTTGCATATTTTGAGGATGTGGATCTATCTTTCAGGATGCATCTTTTTGGCTGGAAATGCATTTTCGCGCCTGATGCTATTGTATATCATATGCATTCTGCAACAGCCAAAAGTTCATCACCGTTCAAAATATTTTTTATCGAAAGGAACAAGCTCTGGAATATGTGGAAATATTTTCCTGTTCAGGTACTTATTGTTCAACTCCCGTTCACGAACATCCATTATTTTAGATATATAATGTTATTCATAAAAACATTCTTTGGAATTACTCCCGAAAAGGAAGAACCGGTTTTAAATTACAGTTTCAGATCGGTTTTATTTGCTGTATTACGCGCAAAATTGTCAGCATATGAAAAACTTCCCCATATGTTGAACCAGCGAATGAAATTACGATCAAAAGGTGCGGATTTCTCCAGGCTCAATCGATGGATAATAAAAAGCCATGAGAGAATATGATATTTTATTTATTTTTTCCAGTAATATGCATGCATGCTCAAATGCCTCTTAATTGATCCGGGTATCCATTTATGATGCAACCCAAAAAAAAATCCGGTGAATTTAAAGATGTCGTAGCATATTGCATACGGGATTTTGATGAAATTTTCCCGTCCCACATATATTATTTCAGCTATAAAATATTTGATTCCATTACTCAGAACTGCCGGTTTCATATACATCTGGGAAAATGATACCCCTGAATCAAAATATCTTTTAAATACCTGTTTTAAGCCGTAATTATGAGAATGGAACACAGCTGCATCCGGGACATACTCTATTTTGTATCCAAGTTCGTTTGCTTTTCTGGCCCAGTCATGATCTTCGCTAATGATGAGTTCCTCGTTAAATTTTGTATTTTTCCATACTGAGCGCTTGATCGCGGAATTTACATTTGAGAAAAATGCATTCATGTTGAAATCTTTTACCGAGTATGGTTCATTTAAAATAGGCGGATAATTCCTCTGAATGAAAAATCGTTCCATAAGTGGTGTATTTTCATAAGGGATCTGTCTTCCAAAGGTCGCTGCAACATTTTCAATGGCAAGCCTATCTACGAGATTTTTAAGCCAATTCTCATTTGCAGGTATCGCATCCGCAGAAAGATACACAATATAATCTCCTGTAGCATATCCGGATGCAAGGTTCCGGGTCCTGCCATGTCCGAATTCACCAGGTGGTATGGTATAAAATCTTACATTAAATCCGGATACCTTCCGTATCGTATCATCGCTTGACCCCGAATCAACCACAATAATCTCATAATCATTACGGATTTGTTGCGCCTGAACCTGTTGCAGGACTTTTCCGATCGTTGTACCATTGTTTTTTGTAAGTATGACAACTGATAATTTTATATTTTCCATAAATTATACTATTTTTCCTTATCTTCAAGAATAAATATACTTATAATTAGTGCCGAAAATATGACCTGGATCCCAAGCGCTGCCATTGTCATTGATGTCACTGCAGTCCCAACTTCTGAAAGTGAACCATATCCCGATCCTATCCATTTCAAGACCACACCCGAACCCTGGACAAGGCCTGCAAAAAATAATACAATTCCAAATAATAGTCCTAATTCCAGGGAATGGTAATCCAGTATTTTAGCGGTCAATCCGGTTTTGTCGATCCTGTTATGAACAATCCCATAAACTTTCATGTAGCCACCGGTGGCTATCATCTGGGTACCGATGAGTAGCAGCATCGAACCAAGTATAAAAGAATGCAGGCTTGTTGTTTCAACATTCCCGCGAATTGATAGGGTCACTGTCATAAATATTCCAAGGATCAATATCAAGAAACCCGGGATCGAAAAAAATGGCGTAGGATTGTAAAGCATCATGAACCTTAAATGGCGCCATCCGTCTCCCCATGAGTGGAGTTTGGAGGGTGTCAGCCTCGGATAATATGTAATAGGTACCTCGGTTATTCGTAACTTTTTCCTGGCAGCTTCTATTATCATTTCACTTGCAAATTCCATCCCTTCACTTTTAAGATCAAGCAGATCATACGCTTCTCTTTTTATTGACCTCATGCCGCAATGGGAATCGCTGAGATTTGTTTTAAAAAGTTCATTAAGAATGCCTGTTAATACTGGATTTCCAATGTATCTGTGAAGCCATGGCATAGAACCTTTTTTGATCTGGCCTTTAAATCTTGTGCCCATTACAAAATCCGCATCATTTGACATTAAAGGTTTCAGGAACTTTGCCAGTTCAGAAAGGTCATAGGTGTCATCTGCATCCGCAAGCACGATGTATTTTCCTTTTGCATGCCAGAACCCTTCAAGGAAAGCATTTCCATATCCTTTATTGTTCGGTATTACGATCTTTGCTCCAAGCTTTCTTGCTATATCCCTGGAATTATCTTTGGAATTATCCGGGATAATTATTTCCCCGTCCCAACCCTCTTTTTTCAATGCTAACCATGCTTTCTTTATGCACACTCCTATGGTCTTTTCCTCGTTCATACATGGGATTATAATCGATACAAGGGGTGGGCTCATCATACCCAGCATATCTTCAGAGATGAAATATCTTTTTGTTTGATATTCTATACATGCGATTTACCAAAAATTATTTATGCCAGTAATACTTCATAGGCGTAAATAGAACTCACAGTAATAATGTGGTGATAAAACAATGTTAGGCGGATTTAATGAAGAACAAATAAGAAGATACTCGCGCCATATCATATTACCTGAAGTAGGTGGGAAAGGACAAAAAAAACTGCTTTCATCGAAGGTATTATGCATAGGCGCAGGGGGTCTTGGCGCACCAATAATTGAATATCTTGCAGCAGCAGGCATCGGGACTCTTGGTATTATCGATGATGACACTGTGGATCTGAGCAATCTCCAGAGACAGGTTATACATGGAGGCAATGTGGGAAAGCCCAAAGCTGAGTCCGCAAAACAGTTCATAAACAATCTCAATCCGGATATTGAAGTGAAAACCTATATTGAGCGGCTGAATGCCAATAATGTTATCGATATTTTTAAAGAATATGACATGATAGTTGACGGCTCTGATAATTTTGCGACAAGGTACCTCGTTAACGATGCATGTGTTATAACAAATAAACCTCTTTCTCACGGCAGTATATACAGGTTCGAGGGACAGGTCACAACCATTATTCCTCATAAGGGACCATGCTACAGATGCCTCTTTGAACATGCCCCTCCCCCCGGGATGGTGCCAAGCTGCCAGGAAGCAGGCGTACTTGGCGTCCTGCCAGGAATAATCGGTGTAATGCAGGCAACTGAGGTCGTGAAATATCTTCTTGGAATTGGCGAACTGCTTGTGGGGCGTCTCGTTTATTATGATGCGCTGAACATGACTTTCGATGAGATCAAGATGAGATGGAACAAGAATTGCCCGATTTGCGGTGAAGTGCCAAAGATAACCTCAATACAGGAAGAGATATATGGGGATTCATGCAGAATATGGTGAATAATATGACAACTGAACTTGATCTTAAAGGTGAGGTTTGCCCTTACACCTTTGTAAAAACAAAACTGAAACTTGAAGAAGTAGAAAGCGGCGAGGAACTGGTCGTATATTTTGACCATGCACCGGCAGTTGAGAATGTCCCGCGAAGCCTGAAAAATGAAGGCCATAAAATAATGGGTATTGAGAAAACAGGCGATCACCTCTGGAAAGTAAGGATAAAAAAATTATGAAACTGGGGATACTCCTGACCACAAGCCCTGAGAATGAGAATACCAACACTGTTATTGAAATAAGCAAAGCTGCTAGGGAGCATGGTATAGATGTATCTATTTTCCTGATGTATGATGGCGTTTATAATGTGAATAAAAAAGAATTTGCAGGACTGGTCGACAGGGGCATTGAAATAGCAATCTGCGCATTTAATGCAGAACAAAGAAAAGTCGCTAAAGTGGATGGCATATTATTCGGAAGCCAGTATGACCATGCCTGTATTGCAAGTGATGTTGACAGGTTCATATCGTTCGGGTAAATTATGAAAAAAATCGCTGTAATTGTAAGAAACCTTCCATTTAACACACGCAGGAATGCCGAAGCCCTGCGCATGAGCGTGGGATTGACACTCCGGGAGGATAAGGTCACAGTTATATTCATAGATGACGGGATTTATACAGCAACCCCCACAAAACCCGAATTTATCAACATTCCTCCTCCTGTAAAAGAGTTTGGGGCGCTTTCCATGCTTAAATGCAGGATGCTTGCAGATAAACCTTCAATGGAAAAAAGAGGGATTCAGGAGATTCTTGAAAATATAACATGTGTTGAACGTGAAGAGATAATCCGAACAATTAACGAATCAGATATTGTTATTCCATTCTAGTTATGAAGATACTACATATTATCAGGAACCCCAACGATGCTACCCCGTTTGAGATAGCTAAATCACAGGGTAAGGAGCATGAGGTGGCAATTCTTCTCTTACATGATGCTGTTTACACGAATCCCGGTCTTCGAGTATATGCCTGTGCAGCAGATGCCCGGGCAAGAGGGATCACGAAGCATGAATGTGTGGATTTTAAGAGGATAGCCCGGATGCTGTTTGAGTATGATAGAATAGTGTCGTGGTAGTAATATTAATAGGGTAGTATTTATTTAATCCTTCCGAAATCATCCTCAAATCTTTCAATATCATCCTCTCCTACATAATCACCAAGCTGGACTTCGATAATTTCAAGCGGTATTGTTCCGGGATTTGATAATCTATGCTTGATTCCTGCTTTTATGAAAGTGCTTTCTCCGTTGCGTAAATAAAATTCCCTGTCATCAACCCGGATCCATGCCATTCCTGTGACAACTACCCAGTGTTCGCTCCGGTGATTATGAAGCTGAAGACTGAGTTTTTTACCAGGTGTTACTATAATATTCTTGATCTTATGTCTTTCTGACTCTTCCAGTATCGTATATGAGCCCCACGGCCTGTACACCGTCAGGTGGAATAATGCTTTATCATTATTCTGGTTTTTAAGCGATGTCACGATATTCTTGACTTTCTGGCATGATTTCCTGGGAGAAACAAGAAGGGCATCAGGCGTATCCACCACAACCATATCATTTACATCTATGAGTGATACGATCTTATCCTTTCTGGAATATATGAGATTTCCCCTGGAATTCAAAGACATATCATCACAATTATAAACCGCATTTCCTAATTCATTCTTGTCCGTTTCCTGGAATATCGAATCAAAATCACCAAGGTCGCTCCATTTGGATTCAAGCCTTACAACAGCCACTTTATCTGATTTTTCCATTATGCCGTAGTCAATCGAAATGGATGGAAGTTCACTGTAAATTTGCTCGATATTCTTTCCATCCGTGAAGGCTGATATAATGTCCGGCGCATGTATTTTAAGTTCCTTGAAAAAGACTCCGGTTCCGAACATGAACATGCCGCTGTTCCAGAGACATTTTTCCTGTATGTATTTTTTTGCAGCCTCTAATCCGGGTTTTTCCCTGAATTCAAGGACTTTGGAACCGTTTTCAAAATTTTTCCCGGGTTTTATGTAACCGTAGTCCGTATGAGGAGAAGAAGGCGTGATCCCGAAAGTCACGAGATATTTAGAACATAATTTTTCTGCGCTTTTTATTTTATCAATAGCTGCCATGTCAAGTAAATGGTCAGAGGGAAAAACGCCCACAGCACACTTACCATACTGCTTTTTTATTTCATTCATACCTAAACATATTGCGGGAAGTGTATTCTTTCCCTGTGGTTCGATCAGTATGTTTTTCGTTGGTACTTCAATCCTGAGTTCTTCCATTTGTCCTGAAACAAAAAATTTCTGGTTTTGATTTGTAACAACGAATATCTCGGAAGGATCAGATAACTTAAGGCATCGCAACAAAGTTTTCTGGAATAGCGATGTATTTTCAAGTTTTAAGAATTGCTTGGGATATTGCTCCCTGCTCAAAGGCCACAGGCGTGTGCCCGAACCTCCTGCAAGTATTATGGATTTAATGTTGGTCATATATTTTTAAATTATGTTACAATTTCTTCTATTCTTTCCTGTTCGATCGCCTTTCTTATTTCCATTGCCATTCGCCTTCCGGTGCTCATGGGTTTGCGCCATAGGGTGTTACCATACGGATGCCCTACGGAAACATGAACATTTGTTCCTCCGCCAACACGCGGCGCCACGTCATAAACATAGAAATTCAGGTCTTTGTCAACACATGTCTGAAGACAGAACGGTCCGATGATCCCCGGATCATAATATTTCCGGGCAGCTTTAACATATTTCTCTGCCAGTTCAAATGCATCCTCCAGTAAAGATTCACGTAAAGTCGCAGAATTATGGCCGCATACTGTATATTCGGGAGTAATCTGGCATTCGTTCAGCGCGATCTGCTGGGGAGCAGGAAGCCGGACATGCCCGTCAAGGCTTGTCTCAAAGCGCCAGTCAATACCGAGAAGCTCTACTTTGCTCATATTTTCTTCAAGTGGTGAATAGAACATATCAAGGTTAAATACAGGCCCGATGACATATCTCTCGATCCTGGCACTTGCAAGCGCCTCTTTTGTGATAATCCCCTGTTTCAGGAAGGCCTCTGATTTTTTTTTGTACTCATCAAAAGATGCCGCTGTGAAGAAACCCCGTTCCAGTTTCTTAACAGCATGAGGTAATTTTACCATAACAAGACTGTCGATATCCTCAGGACTTGCTATTTTCTCAGGATAAGGAAGCCCTGCTTTTTCAAGAAGCCAGTAGTAATCCCGTTCCTCTCCCCGCTCTTCGCTCCTGAGAAGGTTCCGGCTTCCGAACATTGGAACCTTGAAATTATTTTCAATTTCATCTATCCCGCAATAGGATGTAAATGAGCGGTTTGGAATAAAGATCGTATTTTTCTCCCTCATCTTTTCCTGGTTCTGCGGCTTCATTATCTCATTGAATTTGGAATAAACATCAGCGCTGTCAACTATTCCCCGAACCAGATTGCCATTTTTTCTCTGTGCCTTAAAATATTGTGTGTAGGTTTTTTCCCTCCCTTTCTCGCATACTGCATATGTCCTGAAACCCTCTTCTACCGCCCCGTCGCATACATCGAGTGCCGAATGCGATGCCAGTACACCTATCGTGGTTTCACTGATATCGTATTCGCATATTACTTCGGTTATTTCCTTCCGTTCTATCATATTCACCTGTAAGTTTTAAATGTCCATGAATGTTGCGTTTTTAAAATATAAAAATTTGTGTCTATTTTATGTTTTCAGCAATAATGATGTTCGCACGTCCTTTCTTGATCTTTTTAATCAGACCCCGGTCTTCAAGGTCGGCAATCATAAGGCTGACTTTTGCTTCACCATATATCACTTCTTTTCTCAAATCCTTCTGGGTGATTCTTCCGCCTTTTTTCAATATTATATCATATAGTTCTTTGAGGTCATCGGGAAGTTCCGTCAGATTCCTGTCTTCTTTTTCCTCTAACTGTTCGGGAGGCAAAGGAACAGGTTTATCGATTATTGGAACGTCTGGCGTCCTTTTTTTCTTCCATATAAAGATAATAATAATAATAATTGAAATAATAATAAAAGCAACGAGAAAAATTATGATATAATTCGTGGAATCTACCTGTTTTGTGTCTAACTCACCGGTAAGGTTTATATTCCCGAAATACTCATAATCCGAATCAATAGGTGGAAACAGAATAAGATCAAGGTTCTTTGAATCATCAGGATTGTTTATCCGGAGCTTCTCTTCACCGGATAATTCCAGGATATTATTGTAATAATATTTAGCTGTGATATCATAACTTCCAGGTGAAATATCAAAAAAATATGTTCCGTTTCCAGAAACCTTGTATTGCACTCTGGTGGAGTTCTCTTCTATTTCAACTATCACATTGTTAAGAGGTTTATCAAGCTCTGACCATTCATATATAGTACCATATACTTTTGCTGCCTGGACGTGAGAGATCAGGATGGTTATTAGAATTATAACTAAAATAATTCGTCTTTTCATTAACACATATTCTAATTTCAGAATATGCTATATATAGTTTATTATAAAGCTAAAAAAGCGTTTATAATGTTTTGTAAAGAATTATCAAGCATAAAAAAACTTAATTTTTTAATCACATAAAAGTATATTTATGTAATCTGTCATTATAGTATTGGGTATACAATCGCGGATGCGATTGGAAATATAGAAGGAGGTAAAAAACATGAAACCCACAAATATATTCAGGATATTAACACCCCTTATCCTGGCACTGTTCATCCTGAGCTTATTATCGGGAACTGTTGCAGCACAGGCAACAGCCAGAGAACAGTATGAAAAAACAAAGGAACAATATGAGGTACAAAAAGAAAAGTTCGACAATACAAGAAAGCAATTTGAAGATGCGAAAAAGCTCTTTGAGGATGCAAACAAGCGAATCAAGGATACAGGCAATAAATCAGATAACAGGTCAAGTGAAGAATTAATGGTAAAGGCCAGGGAATATCTCCTCAAGGCAATAAACCATACCGAAGCCCAACTTCAGGTAATGAAGAACAGGCTCGATAATCCTGAAAATAAAGGAATATCAGCCTCCGATGCGATAAAGATCATTGATGCACATACAGTACAACTTGAACAGTTGAAAGGAAACGTCAGCCAGGCAACTACTATCGGGGAAATCAGGGCTGCTCATAAGGAACTGGCAGGAATTGTAGCTAAGATAAATCTTGAGACACGTTATTTCCTGGGAATAGTTCTGAACCACAGGGTTGAAAATTTCATAAGCCGTGCAGATAACGTTTCAGTAAACGTGGATGATGCCATTGCAAAATTGAAAGCTAATGGTACAGATACAACAAAACTTGAATCCGATGCAGCAGAGTTCAAGGACAGGGTAAAAGAAGCAAAAGAGATTCAAGCCAGGACTATGGCTTTATTTGCAACTCATGCCGGATTTGCTGCAGATGGCACTGTTACGAATGAAAAGGATGCCAGGGATTTCCTTAAAAAGGCAAATGAACTACAAAGAGACACCATCAAGGAATTGAAAGAGGCTGGCAAAAAACTGACGGAATTCGGTAAAGAATTCAGGAAACTTGCCCGTGGAAAGGTAAAAGTTAGTGAGAAAGGCGAACTGGAAATAAATGGTGAAGCCACTACTACTTTTACTGCTAAAGGAGATTAAAAATATGAAATGGATTTATATCTTAATATTGTTGGTTGTAGCGGCCTCAACATCAGGTTGCGTTGATAAGAACCAGGCCGAAACACCTGGACAGGTCCCTGCCCAGACATCGGTTTCACCAGGTGAAGCAGCAGTTACACCCGGAGCAATTGCAGCTCCGGCAGCAACAGGATCTTCTCAGGCAGTTTCACCGGTAACAGATGACCTTTTTGGGACAGAAAGCAATCTATCTGCAATAGATACAACGTTTAATGATATGAATATGGAAATTTCCTTATCGGATACCATTTAAGGTAGATGCGGATGCATTTACCGTCTAATTTTTTTATAAACACATATTTGGATTATAGGATATTTAAAATTCTAATGAACAAAAAAAAGAAAAAAATTTAAGAAGAATTCACATTCTTCTTAACCGAACAAGGCGCCGAGGCCTTCCATTCCGCTTTCTTCAGCTTTCTCTTTGGATTTCTCATCTGCTTTTGGCGCTTCAGCTGCTGCCGGGGCTGCCGCTGCCGCTGCTGCCGGAGCCGCTGCTGCTGCCGGAGCTGCAAATGCTGCCTTTGCAATGGCCTCTTCGATATTGACCCCATCAAGGGCTGAAACGAGTGCTTTTACCCTTACTGCATCAACATCAACACCTGCTGCTTTAATAACAGAGGTTATTCCTTCTTCAGTTATTTTCTTTCCTGCGCTGTGTAATAATAGCGCTGCATATACGTATTCCATTTTAATCACCTTTTATTGAATTTAACTTTTTTGAATTCTCTCTTTTGTTTTGCTGCTGACGGAATTAGCGTCCTTTGCCATTGCCAATCTGGCAACAGATATCATCTGTGCATTTGCTTTTCCAAGCAATACATCGATGACTTCAGGCATTATGACTTCAGCATTTATTGCAAGATTCCTTGATTGCGATGCTGCCTTTGCGAGCAGTGTGCTGATAGTTGCTTTAGCCGGATAAGCTGAGTTGACTGACAAATTGAATGCATGTTGGACTGCCAACGTCAGATTATTTGTATAAGTGGTCTCGTCGACCGACAGGATCTTTGATTCAAAGATCGTACCATTTTCATAAACAGCACGAAGGTCGAGTCCCAATTCCATGGGGTGTATTTCAAGGCGTGAAAGGATAGATGCAAGTTTTGCATCAACGACATCGCCTTTTTTAGCCACGGTCTTTGTCTGGCGGATTACGACTTTTCCTCCTTCTATACCAGCCGGGATTCCTGCTCCGGTCAATTCTCCGACTATCGGTCCTGGTGGGAAGGAAGTTGGTCCTTTTTCAACTACTATATCCTTTGGAGCGATGCCTCCTGCCTTCATCGGTGCAGAGGTCTTTCCTTTCTCCAGGATTTTAAAGAGTTTGAAAGGATTCTCGTTAGTAAACAATAACGCTGTCTGGTCTTCAACATACTTGTTTATCTGCTTGACTTCATTGGATGATTCAGCAAGCGCACGGTCAATAAGAGAATTCCTGCACATCTTGAGGTCTGCAATACCGCGCAGACTCTTTCTCATTAGTTGGAGCTGGTTAGATGGGATTCCTGTAACTCCTACAATACCGACTGAAGAATGAGCCGTTATAAGTCTTTTTATATCCTCAATTTCATCTTTTTTCCATTTTGGGATGTGAATACTGTGGTGTGCTATTTCAGTTGACATTTTATACCACCTTTATTGCCGGTCCCATTGTGGATTTGACATAGATCGATTTGACGTTATACATGCCACGTTCGTACCTGTGCTCAATACGGTTGATTATTGCCTCGATGTTCTGGGATAATTTCACAGGGTCCATATCTTTTTTACCCACTGTGATATGGAATGTCATCTTATCCTTGGACCTCACTTTTATTGAGTTCTTGGACTTGTTTATTACCTGAACGACATCCTTATCCGGTGTCAATGGTATGGGCATTTTTCCCCTGGGACCAAGCACCTGGCCAAGGGTTTTACCGATCACAGGCATATATGCTGCTTCTGATATGAAGAAATTTACTTCTTCTGCCAGGTTTTTTGCCCGTGTTTTGTCTTCTCCGAGAACACTTATCTCCTCGGGATCAAGAACATAATCTGCACCGGCAGCTTTAGCCCTCTGGGCAGTATCACCTTTTGCAAATACCGCGATCTTTATAGGTCTTCCCAGGCCGTTTGGCAGGATTATTTCTTCATCAAGCCTGTTCGTGGGCTGGTTCATATCAAGATTTTTAAGGTTGATGGCTAGATCAACGCTTTCCGCAAATTTTCGCTGTGGAGACTTTTCTAAAGCCTGCCTGACAGCTTCTAGTATTTTTTCGTGTTCCAATATAATTCCTCCCGTAGTTATTCGACTATTGTCTCCTACGGATGATAGGGGAGTACTCGTTTCTACTATAAAGTACTTTAAGCTATCGGTTAAAACCATTAGCTAATTAAAAGGTACTTACCAAGACCCTATGAAACCGTTGATAACTTTTTTTCACCTCCTTATGTCAAATAGGCAACTGAAGAAAGATTTTCTTTTATCCCATGCTGCAATCTTATCAAAGCTACTGCAAGTAGAACTATACAGCATTGCGTTACATGAAGGTCGATATTCTTTATGCCTTTCCCATTTATATGCGTCTCTAATCCAAGATTGAGTTTCATATAACTGTTTACCCCCTCGCTGTGGTTTCTCATATGGTACAAATCAAGCACAGCATCCGGGCATTCTTCATATTTCTGCACGTATGGACTCCTAAAATACATAGCAACAGGATCATGAATTCCCTTCTTAACAAGATATTGCATCATATCTTCAAGTGAAGAATCTTTCTTGTAATCAAGTTCATTCCAGTACTTTCGATACAGGTAATTTATCTCTTGTTCTGGTGTATAGGTATAGGTTTTTCCACCGAATTTATGCTCGTACATAACGTTTCTTCGCCAATCCATGTCTATATGATAGTGGCATATCAAACCAAATTCGACATGGGCTAATGCAATATTTTCATTCCCATTATAACCGCCATCAAACCACGTCTCTCGCATATTCTTTCCAGCTGAAACAGATGTATTCCTGAGCATGCTTTCTAAATATTGGTTATCATTGTCAGTGCCTCCACACACCTTTTTAGCCAGAGGGATATTGTGGTCATAATCCTCGGTTATATGTGTTTTCACCATCTTTTTCTTATAATATCCATTATATTCTCCGATAGTATCATTAGGAACTTGAATTGGTGTACTATCCGTTCCAGTTTTTTCACCAATTTTTAATCCAAGTTTATCTCCTGTACCAACAACCTTGATGCAAAAGAGTTCCATTATTGAATCCATTCCTTCATTACCCAATCTTATTTTTTCAAAATGCCTTAATGTTTCATGGTCGGGAATTATAACATTCCCATTCTGGTCGATATTAAAACCAAGCTCTATAGCCTCATCAGAATGATTGTTAAGATGATTTTCGGTCCTTGTATAGTACTTGATGTTCTTGGTCTTCCTCCAGACCATTGTCTTGAACATAGCTCTTCTCGGATACTTCTCTTCCCCTTCTTTGACTGAATAATATTTGTTGAGTTCAGGCATTATCGGGTCAAGATTAAGCTCTTTTAGAAATTTAGATGCTCGAACACTATTCTGCGAAGTCGCATCAACGAATTCTTCTTCATCTCTATCGGTCAAGCCGATGAATTTGATTTTGTCCCAATAAGATTTTAGGTGTTTAATTACATTATATTCCAATGTTCATTCCCCCCTTACTTTTGACTAAAATAAAATTGGGGGAATGAACAATAATAGTTATAGATCGTTTTTATCGCATATTGTAACCGTTACACTGGTCTACTGCAAGCATAACAAACAGTTAAGTTTAAATGGCAAAACTATGAATTGGTAACCACCAGTATTGCTGTTTTTTACAATATTAATGGCTGTTTATTTTTATAGCAGATCAAGAAAGATTTCCCAGCTTTTTATTTTGTATGTCCTGTTTTTCCTGTTCTGGATAGTTAACCTGCTCGCCCTGGGTCCACGAAGATTTATTCCATTTGAATTACAAACCGTATTTCAGATAATTTCAATCGCAGTTATAGGAATAATCTACCAAAAGGTGTCCAAATGGACAAAATAAAGCGCAGACGGGATCGTCTCGAGATGATATTCGATATTCTAAATATTATTAGAAATCATCATAATTCCATAAGGCCAACACCATTGCTCAGGCATTCAAATCTATCGTCACAAAGTTTTTCAGAATGCTTAAATGAATTATTGGAAAAAGATCTGGTCAAGGAAATTACTGACGATAATGATAGGAAATTCCTGACCCTGACAGATAAAGGATTTAAATATCTGGAAAAATACAAATTAATTTCAGGTGTTAAGTTATAATGGCTTTGATTGGAGTATACTGGATTTTAGCCATTATCACTTTTTGGGAATGATCATAAATGTTTAATACTATATTCGCATACTAACGAATAGTAGTTGGGGCAGATAAAAATACTTTTTTATCAATCCTATCCTATCCAAATCGCTCCAACTATTTCTTTACCTAAATTCTTGTTTGATGAAGGCGAGAGGATAGGTAGTAAAGATTAAGCACCTAATTTAAACGATGTTTCGAAAGAGACTGAGGCTACTAAAGACTTTAAGTGCTTAACCCTACTCCATATTTAACATGGTTATTATACTATTAATATTTTTGCTTATATAATATGATTACCATGATAATTATGCTCATAGCGACATATATCGAATATTTGCACTCATTGAAAAGGGTGATCAGTCAAAGTACATTTCCCAATTCAAATATCGGTTAAGGAATTTAATGGCTAATAACACATCTTTTTATGATTCCTATTAAGAACCTATCCGAAAATTCAAAACCACAGGGGTCACAGAGAGCAAAGAGATTTTTTAAGCACGTCTCCGTGAGAACCTGTGCAATCCGTGTTCTGTGTCATGATTTTTCTCTTAACCGCTAACGTATGAAGTTAATTTTATAAGGTATTAGAATTAAATACTAATATTGTAGTTATTATCTATCAACCGAAATTGGGAGGGATATTGAATATGGACATTAATGAAAATTTGGAAACTCCGCCTGAACTCATATCAAAAGTTGTTATATCAATAATAGTTTTCTTTGGCTTGTTGATTTTTGCAATAATTTATGTTGCATTTTTCGCTTCATCATTCAGTCTTTTTCAGCAGATTGCTGTTATTCTGGTTGCCTTGCTCGTGGCGACAGCGATTCTCGGAGCTATGTGGGTTTCCTGGGGCATGAAGTATGGTAAAGAATGGAAGGAAAAAGGCTGTAAATAATTGAATTGGAATTTCAACTAACCGAATTTTTAGATTTCAGAATCTAAAAAAGGATTCTCAGGATGCAAGACTCTTCCTGCATTTGATAACAAGAGAATAATAATTGTTGCTTTAAACCTTGGCTCGCTCCACAACACTCCGCTCCATGCAAGTTTTGATGAAAAGGCGAAGAATTAAATATGCAGTTTACCATTTCATCCTCATAAAGAGTAAAAAATGAGTAATGCCAGAGACGAATATAAAATAAATGCTTTGAGAGACATACATCTGGACGAATGTATTTGCAGGGATTGTGGTAATAAATTTAAAGGGCTGCCTGTCCGTTATATTGAATGTCCTGCATGTCGCTCCACGAATATATTAAAACTCCCATAGCGTTCTTTGTCCTTTCTCTTCTTCCAGATTTGCAACTCTTATCCCGACCCGCCGGAGAGCAAACGGATGTTCTGCAAGAAATGCTTTCACAAGTTCATGGGCATGAGCTTTGATCGTCCCGGCATCTTTTGAGGATGCGGATAGTGTATGGCTCTTGGTGTGGGTTTTGAAGTCCTGGGAAATAGCAATAAATGAGACTGACCTGAAACTGAGCTTCCTTGCTTGCAGTTTCATATGAATATCATTTGAAAGCTGATCGATCGCATCAAATATCGTATTCAAATCTTTTGTATTTTTCTTCAGCGTGATTATGCGTCCAATCTGTCCTGTACCAGAACGCTCCTCAACAGGCGAGTCATCGAGTCCCTGGGAAGCCTGTTTCAACCAGGTACCTTTCGCATGTCCGAACTCCCGGACAAGTTCATCTGCTGCGAGTTTCGATAAATCTGCAATATTTTTCACTCCAAGTTCGTTCAATCTTTCTCCGGTCTTTTTACCAACCCCTACCAGGTCAGTAATTTTAAGAGGTCCCAGGAATTGTAAGACCTCTTCTGGCCTCACAACAGTCAGACCATCGGGTTTATTGTAATCAGATGCAACTTTGGCAATAAGTTTATTAGGCCCGATCCCGACAGAACATGTCAAAGAGACTTTCTGTTTTATCTCATTTTTTAACTGTATGGCAAGCAATTTTGCCCCCTCAAAATCATTGACTTTTCCTGTCAGGTCACAAAATGCTTCATCTATACTTTCCTGCTCAATTTTTTCAGAATATTCTTTCAATATCTCCATCACATCATCAGATATCGTGCGGTAAAGTTCCATGTTTACGGGTAAGAATATTGCCTGTGGAGCTATTTTCTTTGCATAGCTGATCGGTATTCCCGCTTTTACGCCCAACTTCCTGGCTTCATAATTACTCGTGCTTACAGCGCCAGAGTCTCCTCCGCGCCCAGAGTAGACGCAAATGACAACAGGCTTTCCTTTTAGTTCCGGATGTTCTCTTTCCTCGCATTGGGCAAAAAAGTAATCCATATCAACATGCAGGATAATCCTGGATTTCATTTCATTATTTGACATGGATCACCTTATTTTATCTTTTTCGTCTTCCCCGCTTCGCCATAAGCTGTCTCAATGGCCTTCCGGCTGATCTCCTCATAATATTTTTCCATCTTCTTATTGAAATCTTCCTTGCTATCCCAGAACTGCGGCGTTCCCAGGCGCTTTATGATCGCGGCTGGCACATCGGGATGGGATATGTTGACTGAGAAGGATTCAAGTTCCCCGCCGCTCCAGAAACCATCTACTGATAGAGGGGTTTCTTCTGGTTTTACATTTTCAGCCTCTTTTTTGGGTTCTTGTGATTTCTCCTCTCCCACCCGCTTTTGGCGAAGTGAAACCATGATTTCTTCTTTTTTCCGCCCTCTCAGGTTAAAAAGCATGAAAGGATCGCGGTCAAATTCTTCTGCCAGAATGTAATAAACTGCTGCTATATGCTTGCATGGATTTGCGCTATCAGGACATGAACAGTCAGTTTTGATATCTTTGGAAGATTCGGGAAACAGAGGTACACCCGCATCTTTAAATGCCTCTTCGATATTTTTCGGCATTTCACCGGCCAGCAATTTTGCTGCAAATATCGCCTTCCGGGCCATCTCTTCCGTGGCTTTTCCCCACGCTTCGCCTGTGAGCGGTTTTATTTCTATCATGACAGAATATGGTTTAGATACCGAACCCTGCACATGCGCTGTGACTTTTCCTGGTGTGAGTTTAAAACCAAGTACCTGCCCGCCTCTTGCATATCTTCTCCCTCTTTCAAGCCTGTTGCTCCAGCCAAACGATTCAAGCACAGAGACCCAGCGCTTTGACCACCATGTGTCGCCGATGCCGTCTCGCTTGCTTTTTGCTTTGATGCCGCCTTCCACTTTTATGGGTTTTGAAGAGGTGTAGCCTCCCCAGAAATCATCACGGTATGCCATTATCCCCTCCACTCCTGGCAACCGCAAATTCCAATTGTTTTTAAATTATTCATCAGCCACCGCCTCGCGTCTGAGCATGAACAATTCCTTCAACTGCCTGGTAGTCATCTCTGTCAGCCATCCTTCACCAGTACCAATGATATTCTCTGCAAGCTCTTTCTTTACCTCTATCATCTCATCTATCTTTTCTTCAAGCGTCCCGTCGCAGATGAATTTATGAACCTGTACGTTCTTTGTCTGCCCGATACGAAAAGCCCTGTCTGTAGCCTGGTTCTCAACTGCCGGGTTCCACCACCTGTCAAAATGGAACACATGGCTTGCACGCATAAGATTTAGACCCACACCGCCTGCTTTTAGAGAGAGTATGAAAATCCTTGGGCCATTTTTTTCCGAGAACCGCATGACCATCTGATCTCTTTGCTTCTGGTTTACCCCCCCATGCAAAAAGAGTATCTCCTGCCCGAAAACCTTCTGGAAATGAGCTTTTAGCATACTGCCCATTTCGGCAAACTGCGTAAATATCAGGACTGAATCACCTTCTGCCAGCACTTCTTCAAGCATCCCGGTTATCCGGTTCAACTTTCCTGAGCGCTCCGGGATGGAAGAGCCATCGCCAAGAAACTGCGCCGGGTGGTTGCAAACCTGCTTGAGCCTCATAAGAGCAGAAAGCACAGCACCTTTTCTTTCGATTCCTTCAGAGTTCTCGATCTTTCTTAGCATGTCCTTTACAACCGCCTCATAGAGCGTAGCCTGCTCCTTTGTGAGGTTGCAATGTTCTTTGATTTCGATCTTATCGGGGAGGTCTTTAATTATCGAAGAGTCTGTTTTCAGGTGGCGAAGCACAAAAGGCGTGATAATGTTACGCAGGCGCAATCCGGCTTCCTTATCATTATATCGCTCAATCGGAAGAGCAAAAGTCCTTCTGAAACCAGCAGCAGAGCCAAGATAACCCGGATTCAGGAATTCCATGATGGACCATAACTCGCTCAACCGGTTCTCAACAGGCGTTCCGGTAAGAGCAACGCGATATCCGGCTTTTATCCGCCTCACGGCCTGGGATTGCCTGGTTGATGAGTTCTTGATGTTTTGCGCTTCATCAAGGACTACGCCATTCCATTCAACCTTATCAAGCACATCCTCGTCCCTGTGTGTAAGCGCATAAGTGCTTATCACAAGATCGTAATTGGGAACTTCTTTAATGAATTCTTTCTTCTTCCGGCTAATACCGTGATGCACAAGGACGCGAAGAGAAGGGGCAAACTTCTTTGCTTCCCTTTGCCAGTTCCCGACTACAGAAGTAGGACATATAAGGAGTGTCGGTCTTTTGTTTCCTTCTTCCTTGTCTTTTAATAAGAGGGCAAGGAGCTGAATGGTCTTTCCAAGCCCCATATCATCAGCAAGGCATGCTCCAAGCCCATACTGCCTCAAAAATGCAAGCCATGAAAAACCTTTCACCTGATAGGGGCGAAGTTCTCCGCTAAAACTGTCAGGCTGTCGGATTTGCATTATTCCTTTGCGCCCGGATAATTGTTCAAACAGGGAGGACAGGCTTCCTTTTGCCTCAAATCCAGAGATTTTAAGACCTGTTTCGGACTCGCCCTGTCCGATACTTAGCTTCATGGCTTCACTTAACTTCATTTCACCGGAATTTTTTGACCTGAAGAATTTTATTGCGGCATCAATTTCATCTTTTTTGAGCTCCACCCATTGCCCGCGTATGCGTACAAGCGGCTCTTTGAGGCTTGAAAGATGTTGAAATTCTTCTTCACTTATGGCTTCACCGCCAACTGCAAGCTGCCAGTTGTAATTTATTATCGAATCAAACGTAAATATTCCTTTTCCGGTCTTTTGCTCGCGCTTTGGTTTTACGCTCAATTTTATCCCGAGCTGTGTCTTTGCTGCCCCTTTATTCCACCATGGTGGAATAAGAACACCAAAACCGCTTTCAGATAGCAGGGGCGCCGCCTCTTTCAAAAATGTATATGCCTGCTGCGTCCTGAGTTCTGCAGCAACGGGCCTTGCCGCGTTCAGGCTATCTTCAATCGGAAGGAATAAGCGTGAGGCTTTTCCCAGGTCAGCAAGAAGTTTTTCCTGAGGGTGGTCGAATTTTCGTTTCAGGAATGAGAGCGTATCACGAGATTCTCTCCAGACGTCATCTGCCGGAACAAGAAGGCTCGGGTCATCCGATGCCTGGAGGAAATACCGAAGGCTCCAGCTATCATCAACATCCGGTGCAGGTGGATCGAGACGAAAACATGTGCGAAATCCGGATCTCTCTACTTCGTATATTGGTCTGCCCCATGATCTTATTCCTTCAGACAGGTTTTTTAGTCCATGTGTATTGGTTTTTATGGGTTGGCCTGTTGAAAGGGATTCTAACCATGCTGATGAGATGCTTGATGTTTTAGACCGGATTTCAGAAATAGGGATCCATCGCCGGATGCACCCATCCACAGCCGAGTTTATATAATCAGATAATAATGCTTCGGGATTGTTTGGTGATCCATTTAAGAGGATCGATCTGCAAATTGGTGGCATTCCGCGGGCAAGCATTGACATGCGTATCATATCGTCCTGGTCATTGAGCACATACTGCCATCGTGCAAAGCTCTGACCGTTTTTATCGGATGAAACAAGTCCGGGGACGAAATGCTGTTTTGACATAAGTTCCATTGAAAACTTTGAGACTTTGCTCCAGTACCTAAAGTCTGTCCCGATAGCAAAATCATCGATTCCTGTCCAGAAGCCAGAAAGCACTGTTAAAAGCGAAACCGCATCTTCCGGAGGAAGGCTTAAACCGTCTATTTTCCATTCTGCCAGAGTGACTTTCCCGTTTCCATTTTCGCTGTCATCTTCCTTAATCAGGTCGGGAGAAGCCTGTGGAGAATTTGAAATAGAGGGAAGTGTTATGAATGCGCTATCCTGCCACGCATTTTTAATAACATTGTTTGCGGGATCAAGTAATGTGATTATTTTGAGAATGTCATCCTTTGAAGCCTGAAATGGATGAGAAGTCTCTCTCCTCTCCCTGGGACGTCCCCTGCGCTTTAATTTAGCTGATGATGAAGTCTCGCCCCATAAGAAGAAGCCCCCTTGTTCCTTTAGTGAAGCAGATGGTTTCCACGTTCCATGTAAGACGATCATTTAATACAAATATACTCATATGTTTTGTGTAATAAATGTTTGTTTTTATAAATTAAAGCCGCCGGAGGGGTTTGAACCCTCGATCTGCTGATTACGAATCAGCCGCTTTGCCGGGCTAAGCCACGACGGCATAAAGTGTGGGTATATTGGTATTTTCGTCTAAATAGTTTGCCTTTAGACTCACATAATTTTATATGTATAAAAAACAATGAAAAGAATATGCTATATATATTGAAGATATTGTTCTGTACGCCTTTTTTACTATATTCATGTTATTCAGATATCAAAACCCGCCGCGTTACAAATAAATTATGGCTGGTGATGCTTGTAGGAGGATCTCTTTTTATTGCTTATGACATCTGGTTTCACGGAATTGATTATTTATTTCTGATGTTTATTTCTACAGGATTGATCTTCATTTTTGTGTATCTTTTATTCCAGATTGGTGTATTTGGAGGAGCTGACGCAAAATCACTTATCGTCTTATCTTTATTCTTTCCATCATATCCGGATTTTAGTTTATTTGGATATGATTTCCCTCTTAATGAACCCTTACCGCTATTCAGTAATTTATTTTCATTCGGGATATTTGAGAATGCAGTGCTTCTTACGATCGTTGTTCCTTTAATCCTCGCCATTTATAATGTTTCAAAAATGGGTCTGCATATCGACAAACCATTATATGCGTTCATAGGTTATAAGACGAGGATCAGCGAACTTTCAAATAAAAAGCACATTAGAATGATCGAAGGATTTGAAAAGGTAAATAATAGTATCAAATTTTATTTTAAACGGGGCGGCTTAGAAATTGATGATAATGTGATAAATGAACTTAAGAAAATGTCTGATAATGATTTTGATTTGATCAAGGATGTATGGGTTACACCTGGTTTGCCATTCATGATACCAATAACACTGGGTTTCTATGTATCAATATTTTATGGTGATTTGATTACTGAATTAACAAAATATATTATTTTACATTAACATTTTAAAAAATTTAATTGAAATAAGTGAGCATAGCGACTTTTTACAGTTCCCGAGAGTTCGCACATCTTAGTACAGTGTAAAACGTTGACAGGCTTAAC